>JANLYK010000580.1:0-2399 GCA_031365595.1 Chloroflexota bacterium
GGCCGTGTCAGCGGTCACCCTGTGCGCGCAGTTCGCCCTTGTCGGCCTGGGCTCGGCCGTGATCACGCTCCTGCCGGCGCACATCGATCGTCCAGCCCGCTTGCTGGACACCTCGGTATCGCTGCTGGTCGTGACGGCCAGTGCTGCCGGGCTCGCCTTCGTTCTGTTCGCCGGCAGCGTGCTCGAGGAGCTCCGCGTCGTGGCCTCGGACCCGCTCTTCGTGGTGCTCTTCGTGATCCTCGCCATCGGTGGCACGCTGGGCGTCCTGTTCGACCAGGTGTCGACGGCCCGGCGGCGCGGCGACCAGGTGTTGATCCGCGGTGTCGCCGCCGGCGTCGCGACGCTCGTCGCCGTCGTCGTCCTCGGTCGGGTGCTCGGCGGCGGAACGTCGCGCGACATCTTCGCCGCCTGGGTCCTGGGCGGCCTGGTCACGGTGGCGATCGGCCTGATCGCGCTCAGCCGAGCGATCCCCGGCTACCGATTTCGACCGGGCTTCGATGCCGGACTGGCGGGCACGCTCACCCGGGTCGGCCTGCCGAACTACGTCCTGACGCTGACCGAGCGCGCTCCGGGTTTCGCGCTGCCGATCTTCGTCACCGAGCTCCTGTCCCCGACGGACAACGCGTACTGGTACGCCGCGTGGATGATGGCCTGGGTCGTCTTCATCATCCCCATCCAGGTCGGGATGACGTCCTTCGCCGAGATCGCCCGCGACCCAGCCCTGACCGGCAGGATCGTCCGCCACGGCCTGCGGACGTCGCTCGCGATCGGGATTGCCGGAGCAGCGGCGGTGGCGGTCTTCGCGGAGCCCCTGCTCGGCCTACTCGGTCCGGACTACGCGGCCGGCGGCGCGCTGCCGCTCCGGATCCTGGTCCTCGGCATCGTCCCGCTGACATTCATCCAGGCGTATTTCAGCTACTGCCGGGCGCGCGGCCGGCTTCGCGAGGCAATCGCGCTGGGCATCGCGACCTGCGCCGGATCCATCGCGGGACCGGCGATCGCCGGACTCACCGGCGGCCTGGTGGCAATGGCAACGGCGTGGCTCGCCGTCCAGGTCGTATCGGCGATCGGCGCGGCGCTCCGCCTGCGCGAGCTGGCCCGCCAGCCCTGAGCTGCGTCGGCTCAGGGCGCCAGCGTTCGAGAGCCACGACGAGCGATAGCATGACCTGATGCGATTCGACCTTGCAGGACGGATGACCGTCGGCGTCCTCGACGACGACGACCGGGTTCTCCGGTACGTCCGGAAGCAGATGGCTCCGTTCGAGCCGGTGGTCGTGGGGACCGATGCCCCGACGGCGGATGTGGTCCTCGCGCGGACCACGCCGGACGGCAGCGCAATTCGCGAGCAGCAGGGGCCGGCGAACGACGACCTGACGACCGCCACGGACGGCCAGCGGGTCTTCGTGCTCGTCGGCGGGCAGCGCTGTTCGATCCCGGACGCCCTTTCGGGCGCACCCGCCTCCTTCGACTACGACCCGGGATTCCCGCTCTGGCGCCTCTTCCGGAGTGCAATCCGTCCTGCGATGCAGGTCTCGGCCGCCGTATCCGGAAGGGCCGTGGCGGTCCACGCGGCGACTGTCACGATGGATGGCCGGGCGATCGTCGTGGCAGGCTGGTCCGAGAGCGGCAAGACAGAGACGGCACTCGGGCTGATGGAGGCAGGCGCGCACTTCCTGTCCGACAAGTGGACGCTGCTCGATCCCGCCGCTGCGGCGTCTGCCTTTCCGATCTCGGTCGGCGTCCGGAGGTGGGTGCTCGACTACCTCCCCACGCTCCGCTCGTCCCTGACCCGCGGAGCCCGTGCCCAGTTCGCCCTTGCCCGGCTGGCGTCGGTCGGCCTCGATCCCGTTGCCGCTCGCTCGGCCAAGGCGCGCGGGCCAGCGTTCCTGGCCGACGGGGCCCGGCGGGTGCAGGAGCTCGGCGATCGGTCCGCGTTCGAGGTGGCCGAGCTCCGGGCGGCGTATGACCAGACCGACGATCCCGCCCGGGTCGTCCCGACAGCGCTGTTCGTCGCGCTCCGGACCGTTCCCGACGGACCCGTCCGGGTGACCGACGCGAATCGCGCAGAGGTCGCGGCCCGTCTCGCTCGATCGGCGGCGTTCGAACGGCGGCGCTACTTCGAGTTGCTGCAGCGGGCGGGATACGCTTTGCCCGGCCGGCCGGCGTCTCGCCACGACGAGGCAATCGCCGCGGACCAGGCACTCCTTGGCGCGGCCCTCGAGCGGGTCGCCGTCGTCTCCGTGGAGGCGCCGTTTCCGACGGATCCACGGCGCGTGGCCGACGCCATCCTGGCGATCCGCTGACGCGCGTGGAGTCCGCGACATTCCGGTTCGCTCATGATCTGACGCTGCGGGTCGGCGGCGACCGATCGGCCGTCCGGCACGCGCGTCGGGAATACG
>JANLYK010000583.1:0-12284 GCA_031365595.1 Chloroflexota bacterium
CAGTTCATGGACCAGGGCGCTGACGTCATGTTCCAGATCGCCGGTCTCACCGGCCAGGGTGTCCTCGAGGCCGTCTGCGCCAAGACCGGCGTCTGGGGCATCGGCGTCGACGTCGACCAGGCGGTCAGCCTCCCGAACCTCAGCAAGTGCATCGTCACCAGCGCCGAAAAGAAGCTCGTCGACACGGTCAAGGCCGTCGTCCTGAGCGTCGCTTCCGATACGTTCAAGGCGGGCACTGTCCCGTACAACGCAGCGTCCACCCCGCAGGCCGTCGGCCTGTCGGCGTTCCACGACAACGCCGCGCTGATCACGCCCGAGATCCAGGCCAAGATCGACGAGGCGCTCGCGGGCCTCAAGGCCGGCACCCTCGATCCGTGCGCGCCGATCAAGTGCACGGTGTCGGGCAGCTAGCTCGCACCCAACTCCGCAGCTCCGCACCGAGGGGTGGTCTCCGGACCACCCCTCGGTCGATTCCCGGGCCCTTCACCGAGATGCGATCCGCTGGTGACGACGAGTCGCCCGGCGGCCGATCCCGGACCCTATGATGGCGCCAGTTTCCGCGCGACCGCCCTGTCTCGTCCGTCCAACGATCCGCGATCCGTCGAGGCCGCCGTGACCGAATCCGCGACCGACTCCGCGACTGCGCCCACGCCGCCGAGCGCGCCCGCCCCAGCGCTCGAGATGCGCGGGATCTCCAAGCGCTATCCGGGCGTGGTCGCGAACGACGGGATCGACCTCGACGTCCGGCCCGGCGAGATCCACGCCCTGCTCGGCGAGAACGGCGCGGGCAAGTCGACCCTGATGAACATCCTGTACGGGCTGGCCACGCCCGACAGCGGCGAGATCCTGCTCGATGGCACGGTCGTCCGGATCGGCGGCCCGTCCGACGCGATTGCCCGCGGGATCAGCATGGTCCATCAGCATTTCATGCTCGTCCCGGTCATGAGCGTCGCCGACAACATCCTGCTCGGCGCCGAGACGATGGCGAACGCGATCTTCCTCGACCGGGTCGAGGCCCATCGCCGGATCGTCGAGCTTGGCAAGCGGTTCGGGTTCGAGATCGACCCGGATGTGAAGGTCGGGACGCTGTCGGTCGGCTGGCAGCAGCGGGTCGAGATCCTGAAGTCCCTCTATCGCCAGGCCCGGATCCTGGTCCTCGACGAGCCCACCGCCGTCCTCACGCCGCAGGAGACCATCGAGATCTTCGCGGTCCTGCGGCGCCTGGCCGACGAGGGCCACAGCATCATCTTCATCAGCCACAATCTCCATGAGGTCCTCGCGATCGCCGACCGGATCACGGTCATCCGGCGCGGCAAGGTCGTCGGTTCGCGGGTCCCGGCCGAGACGAACGAGGACGACCTGGCGGCGCTGATGGTCGGCCGCAACGTCCAGCTCGTCGTCGACCGCGGCGAGAGCCATCCGGCCGGGCCGACCCTGATCGTCAAGGACCTCAAAGTGGCCGACGACCGTGGCACCGAGGCCCTGAAGGGCGTGACGTTCGAGGTCCGTGCCGGCGAGATCCTGGGCGTGGCCGGCGTGGCGGGCAACGGCCAGGAGGAGCTGGTCGAGGCGCTGACCGGGCTGCGCAAGCCCACGTCCGGAACCGTGTCCCTCGGCGGCACGGACGTCACGGGCAGCGGTCCTCGCGAACTCCAGCAGCGCGGGATGTCGTTCGTGCCCGGTGATCGCCACAAATACGGCCTGGTGCTCTCGTTCCCGCTGTCCGACAACCTGGTCCTCACGCAGTACGACGAGGCGCCGTTCGTGCGCGGCCTGCTCCGGAACGACGCGGCGATCGACGCGTGGGCAAAGGAGGCGATCGCCCAGTACGACATCCGGACGCCCTCGGCGGACGTCAGCGCTTCGACCCTCTCCGGCGGCAATCAGCAGAAGGCGGTCGTCGCCCGCGAGTTCAGCCGGAAGCTGTCCGTCCTCGTCCTCGACCAGCCGACCCGCGGCCTCGACGTCGGGAGCATCGAGTTCATCCACCGCCAGGTCGTCGCGAAGCGCGACGAAGGCGCCGCGATCCTCCTCGTGTCGGCGGAGCTCGACGAAGTCCTGGAGCTGTCCGACCGGATCGCGGTCATGTATCGCGGCGAGATCGTCGCCCTCGTCGACGGCCCGACCGCCGAGCGCGAGGAGGTCGGCCTGCTGATGGCTGCCGGACGACGAGCCATCCCGCCTGTCGAGACCGGACCGCCGGCCGACAGTGCAGCGGCAGTGTCGTCATGAGGGCCGGCTTGCGTCACGCCTGGTCGCTCGCCGTCATCCCGGTCGTCTCGATCCTCCTTGCCTTGCTGCTGGGGTCGGTCCTGATCATCCTGTCGAGCCTGGCCACCCAGGGGTCGCTCAACCTCATGCTCCCGGTCGTCGCCTACGAGAGCCTCCTTCAGGGCGCGACCGGACTTTCCTTCATCGACGTCAAGAACGGCGCCATCACGGTCAACGCGTCGATCGATCCGGACCAGGCGGGCCGCGCGATCACCAGCACCCTGGCCGCGGCCAGCCCGCTCGTCCTGACCGGCCTGGCAGTCGCCATCGGCTTCAAGGGTGGGCTCTTCAACATCGGCGGCGTCGGCCAGGTACTGGTCGGCGGATTTTCCGCGGCAATGGCCGGCATCGCCGTCGCGACCCAGCCCGCGCCGGTCGCGGTCACGGTCGCGCTCCTGGCCGGGGTGCTCGGCGGCGCGTTCTACGGGTTCATTCCGGGCGCGCTCAAGGCGCTCACGGGTGCCCACGAAGTCGTCACGACGATCATGCTCAACTCGGTCGCCGCGTTCGTGATCATCGGACTCGTCAACGACATCTTCAAGATCACCGGTCCGACGTTCGCCCGGACGGCCGATGTCGGGAATGCCGCCCTCCCGATCCTGTTCGGCCGGAACGGCAATCTCGGGATCGTGATCACCGTCGTCCTCGTCGTTGTGACCTGGGTCCTGATCTATCGGACGCCGCTCGGCTTCGAGATCCGGACGGTTGGCGCGAACCCCGATGCCGCGCGCTATGCCGGGATGAACCCGCGCCGGCTCATCGTCCTGACGATGACCCTGTGCGGGATGTTCGCCGGTCTGGCCGGCGCCTACGAAATCCTGAGCCTCGGCTACTACCCGGCCGTTTTCGGCTCGAGCCTCGGCTTCGCCGGGATCACGGTTGCGCTCCTCGGACGGGCGAACCCGTTCGGGGTGCTCCTGGCCGCACTCCTCCTGGGAGCGATGCGGGCCGGCGCTCCCGCGATGCAGATCAACGCCAAGATCCCGATCGAGATCATCGACGTCATCCAGGGCCTGATCCTGCTATTCCTGGCCGCCGAGCAGGTGGTGCGCAAGCTGATCCGGTCGCGGTCCGAGAGGGTCACACCGAGCGAGATCGAGACGGTCTCGCGGAGCTACGGCGAGACGGTCGTCTGATGGACGCGATCCTCCAGATTCCGGTCCTCGGCTTCGTGCTCCAGTTCCTGGCGTACCTGGTCGACGCGATCTTCACGACGAACCTTCCCGCCCAGACCCTCCAGCTCGCGACCCCGATCGCCCTCGGGGCCCTGTGCGGCGTCCTGAACGAGCGGAGCGGCGTCGTCAACATCGGCATCGAGGGGATGATGCTGACCGCGGCCTTCGTGGGCTTCATGGCGGCGATGGTCGTCCACGAAGCAATGCCCGGCGCCGAGGCGGGGCCGTTCGGGTTCACCCCGGCGCTCGTCGTCGGCGTCCTGGCGGCGATCGCCGCCGGGATGCTCGTGTCGCTGCTCCACGCCTGGCTGTCGATCAGCATCCGGGCCGACCAGATCATCAGCGGGACGGTGATCAACATCATCGCCCTGGGCCTGACCGGATATCTGAATCGGCTGCTCAAGCCCGGTGGCAGCGCCGGCACGCTCGATCAGCTGCGCCCGCCCACGGAGCTGCTGGACTTGCCGATCGTCGGCTGGATCTTCAAGATGTTCTTCACGTCCGGGCCGATCACGACGTCGGTCATCTTCTTCGTCATCGTCCTCCAGATCATGCTGTTCCGATCGCGCTGGGGTCTCCGGACCCGAGCCGTCGGAGAGCACCCGCGCGCGGCCGACACGGTCGGGATCGACGTGATCTGGGTCCGCTACCGGAACGTCGTCCTGGGCGGGGTCTTCGCGGGTCTGGCCGGCGCGTGGCTGACGCTCGAGTTCAACGCCTCGTTCCAGAACGGGATGACCGCCAACCGCGGGTTCATCGCCCTCGCAGCCGTCATCTTCGGGCGGTGGACTCCGATCGGGGCGTTCGGCGGGGCGCTCTTCTTCATGGTCTGGGAGGCGCTCGGGATCGCGATCCGGTCGAACCCGCCGCCCGGTGACCTCGGAGTGTTCCTGTCGGGGCTCCAGTCGAGCTATCCGAGCATGTACAACAACTTCTTCGGTTCCCTGCCGTTCGTGCTCACCCTGATCGTGCTCGCCGGCGTTGTGGGCCGGAGCATTCCGCCCGCTGCCACCGGACGGCCGTACGTCAAGGAAGGCGCGAGCTGAGCGATACCGATCCCGGCGAGCAGACCGCGGACCGAGCCCGGGTCCAGGCGCTCCTGGACCTCCACGAGGGACGCGGAACGGTCCCGCTCCTTGATGACGACGGGATCGCCGCAACCCTCCGATCCGCTCGCCGGATCGCGGTCATCGGCGCGTCCTCGAACCGGTGGCGGCCCTCGCACGGCGTGTTCGACACCTTGGTCCGGGCCGGTTACGACTGCGTCCCGATCAACCCGAACGAGACGGAGGTGCTGGGCGTGGCCGCGTTTGCGAGCCTCGCCGAGGCCGTCGCGGAAACCGGCCCGTTCGACATGATCGATGTGTTCCGGCGGTCGGAGCTGTGCGTCGCGCACGCCCGCGAGGCCGTTGCGGCCGGGGCGTCCTGCCTGTGGCTCCAGCTCGGGGTGGCGAACTGGGAGGCGGCCCAGATCGCCCACGAGGCCGGCTTGTCGGTCGTCATGGACCGCTGCACCGCCATCGAGCTGCGCCGGATCGGCGGCCGCGCGGGTTAACCGACCGCGGCGAACCTCTCGCGGAGTCGCGCCCGGACGCTCTCGTCCATGAACCCGACGTCGACTGAGCGCGTGTGGATGGCCGTGAGCTGATCGGCGGTGAGACCGGAGGCCAGGAGGTCGCGCTCCTCGTCGGCCAGCGTCCGATCGATCGTGAACGGGTTGTCGTTGCCGAGGACGACCCCCACGCCGGAGGCGAGGAAGGCGTGGATCGGGTGCTCGGGCAGCGAGCGCGCGGCGCCGGTGTACACGTTCGAGGTCGCGCACACCTCGAGCGTGATCCCCGCGTCGGCGGCCCAGGCGAGAACGCCCGGATCGTCGGCCACGTGCGAGCCGTGCCCGATTCGCGTCGCTCCGAGCCACTCGACCGCCTCGCGGGCGGCTCCGGCCTCGCTCGCCTCGGCGGCGTGAGCGGTCAGGCCGAGCCCCGCGGCAGCGGCGATCCGGTACGCCTCGACGTACGGCTCGTTCGACGGCCAGCGGAGCTCGTCGCCGGCGACGTCGAGACCGTGGACGCCGTTCCCGGCCAGCGCGGCTGCAGCCTCGGCGACCTCGAGGTTCGTGTCACGGTCGCTGTGCCGGAGCAGGCACACGACGAGCCCGGTCGGGACGCCGGTCGCGGCGCTGCCGTCGGCGAGGCCGTCGCGCACGGCCCGGATGACGTCGGCGATCGGCAGGTCGGCCCGGCGATGGGTCGCCGGCCCGAAGCGGATCTCCAGGAAGTCGTCGCCGGCCGCGGCAGCATCCTCGACCGACTCGCGCGCGATCCGGCGCAGCGCATCGGCAAAGCCCATCACGGGATACGCGGCGGCGACATGAGCCAGGAAGACGGTCAGGTCGGCCGGGGTGCGCATCCGGAGGGCCGCCTCCCAGCCGGCATCCGGTTCGGGGATCCCGTGCTCACGCGCGATCTCGGCGGCCGTCGACGGCCGGACGCAGCCCTCGAGGTGGCAGTGCAGGTTCAGGCCCACGGTCGGGCCTAGAGCCCGAGCGCGACGGCGGTCTCGAGCGCGGCCTCGATACTCGCCCCCCAGCCGGTCGCGAGGCGCTTGTGGGCATCGTCGTCGTACACGCTCGTGCCGGCCACGAGATTGCTCGAGACCGAGCAGATCATCCCGGCCCGGAGCCTGCGCTGTCGGGAGACGATGAACATCGCCGACGATTCCATCTCCACGTTGAGCAAGCCGTACGACGACATCTGCTCGGTCCACGCGGCGGATTCGGCGTAGAACGCGTCGTCCGAGACGTTGATTCCGGCGTGGACGGCGAGATCGTGGCGCGGCCCGGCCTCGCGGGCGAATCGCTCGAGGGTCAGGCTGATCTCGAGATCCGGCACGGCCGGGTAGCCCTTGGGCACGTACATGTCGGAGGTGCCGTCGTTGCGGAACGAGCCCTGGCTCACGATCAGATCGCCCGGATTGATCCCCGGTTGGAGGGCCGCGGTGCTGCCGACCCGGATGAACGACGTGACCCCGACCCGGGCCAGCTCCTCGACCGCGATCGCCGTCGACGGGCAGCCCATCCCGGTCGAGGTCACCGTGATCTCCCGGCCCTTGTACGACCCGACCATCGTCCGGTGCTCGCGCTGATGGGCGACCTCGCGCGCATCCTCGAGGTAGCCGGCCACGAGCGGGACGCGGAACGGGTCGCCCGGCATCAGGGCGACGGTGCTGACCTCGCCGGGCGCCACCCCGATATGGAACTGGCGGCCGCCCACGCCCATGGCGTTCTTGTCGACAATGCCCAATCGATCCTCCTCAGACGCAGTGACGGACCGGCCTACTTGATCAGGAATCCGAGCAGGACCAGCACGAACCCGGCGATCGCGATCGCGCCGCCGATCTGGGCCTGGCGGCGAAGGATCGCCATCGCGATCGACGCGCCGGATGTCGATGGATCCTCGCGAACGCCACCGCGCCAAGCGTTGTAGCGGGTCTCGTTCGCGTCCAGTTCCTTCATCGCCTGGTAGCGGGCCCACGGCGCCTTCGCGCGCTGGTAGCCGAGCACGATCAGGACGACGCCGCCCATCCACAGGACGATGTTGACGAGGGTCACGATCCAGCACCTCCGTCGAGCCGTTCCTTCACGGCCGCCTGGACGAGCGCGGCGTTGGCCTGACCGCGGGTCGCCTTCATCACCTGGCCGACGAAGAAGCCGAGCACCGGCTTGCCGGCTCGGTGGTCGTCGACCGCCTTCGGGTTGGCCGCGATTACCTCGTCGATGATCGGTCCGAGGGCCGACGCATCCGAGATCTGGCGGAACCCGCGGCGCTCCACGATCGCACCGACCGCGCCCTCGCCCGCGGCGTGGGCCGCGAAGACCTCCTTGGCGTTCGTGCCGGACAACTCCCCTGCCCCGACCCGCCGGACGAGATCGGCCAGCTCAGCCGCATCGACCCGTGCGGCCGCATCCGGGTCGGTTTTGACGAGACCCAGGAACGCGCCGGTGACCCAGTTGGCGAGGGTCTTCGGGTCGGCGTCCGGGGCCGCCGTTCGACCGCTCTCGAACAGGTCCGTCGCGCGCCCGTCGGCCACGATCACGGCCGCGTCATACGCCGAGAGGCCAAGCTCGGCCTCATAGCGGGCGCGCCGGGCGGCCGGCAGCTCGGGCAGGGCGTCGCGGATCTCGGCCAGCCACGCGGCGTCCACCCTTAGGGGCGGCAGATCGGGTTCCGGGAAATAGCGGTAGTCGTGGCTGTCCTCCTTGGAGCGCATCACGTAGGTCGTGCCCCGGTCCTCGTTCCAGCCGCGGGTGTCCTGGGTGAGCGTCTCGCCGGCATCGAGAGCCGCCGCCTGGCGCTCGATCTCGTAGGCGATCGCCCGCTCGACGGAGCGGAACGAGTTCATGTTCTTGACCTCGACCCTCGTTCCGAAGGGCTCGGTGCCGCGCGGCCGGAGCGAGACGTTGGCCTCGACCCGCATCTGGCCGCGTTCCATGTCGGCGTCGCTCGCGCCGATCGCCCGGAGGAGCGCCTGGAGCTCCTCCGCATAGCGCCGGGCCTGCTCGGCGGAGCGGACGTCGGGATCGGTCACGATCTCCATGAGCGGCGCGCCGGAGCGGTTGAAATCGATCAGGCTGACCCGCCGCCCAGCCTCGTCGGTGGCATGGACGAGCTTGGCCGTGTCCTCCTCGAGGTGCGCCCGGGTGATCCCGATCGTCACCTCGCCCTCGGACGTCTGGAACGTCAGGCGGCCATGGGCCGCGAGGGGCAGGTCGTACTGGCTGATCTGGTAGCCCTTCGGCAGGTCCGGGTAGAAGTAGTTCTTGCGGTCCCAGCGGGTCGCCGGCGGGGTTTCCGCGCCGATCGCGACTCCGGCCGCCAGGACGTGTTGGACAGCCATCCGGTTGATGACCGGCAGGGCGCCCGGCAGGCCGAGGCAGACCGGGCAGCAATGGGTGTTCGGCGGCGCCTCGGCGTACGCGTTCGAGCAGCCGCAGAACATCTTCGAGGCGGTCCGGAGCTGGCAGTGGACCTCGATCCCGATGACGGGCTCGTAGCGCTCGAGGGCGGCGTCCAGGGCGGACAGGCCGGGGCTGCCGGTCACGTGCGAACGGGGAGGTGCATGGACGAAGTTTCGCATAGGCGTCCGAGCGGCCGTCGTGCACGTGGGGCGTGCACCCGAGACGAGCCCCGACCGGATTCCGGGCCGCCGGCGTCGGGGGTGCACGCGGGGCGTGCAGGGACGACCAGATCAGGGCGGATCGGGGCTCCTCGCGAGCCGATCGGCGTCCGAGACGTCGCACGTGCACGCGGGGCGTGCAGCGGTGAGAGCCCGACCGGATCTCGAATCGCTGGCTCGAAGCGACCGAGCGCGCCTGAACCTCAGTCGACCGCGCTGGCGAGGGCGACCGCCTCGGCCGGCGAGAGGCGGCGGCCCGCCGCGAGCGCAGCCTCGACCACCGCTCGGTCGGCCCCGCCGCGCAGCCGGGTCAGCCACTCGTCGTGCTCGATCTGCTCGGCCCGGACCATCGGGCTGCGGGCGACCTCGCGGAGGGCGGCCGCGGCCCCCAGGAGGCGGGCCGCGCGATCGCGATCCCCCCGGACGATGAACGCGAATGCGATGCTCTCGAGCTGGTGCGCGACGGCCCCGCGGTTGCCGGTCCGGACCCAGCGCTGGATCGAGACGCGGTACAGGGCAAGCGCCGCGTCGATGTCGCCGGAGCGCCGAACGACATGGGCCATCTCGCTCCGGCAGGCATCGGCGAGCCGCTCGTCTCCGAGCTCCGCGAACCGGTCGATGCCCTCCTGGAGCCGGACACGGGCCTCGTCGAAGCGGCCGCTCCGCGCGAGGATGTTGCCCTGGCCCATCGCCGTCAGCGCGATGACGTGGGGATTGCCGCTGCGGTGGGCGGCCTCGGCCCCGGTCGAGAGCAGCGCCTCGACGTCGACCGGATCGAACGAGCCAAGGCTGACCGCGACGCCTGAAGCGGCGAAGGCGATCGAGAACCAGTCGCCGATCCCGCTCGCCTGGCGGACGACCTCGTCGAGCCAGCCGCGGATGTCGCCTCGAGCGCCGGTGAAGATCCGCGAGGTCGTATGGCCGAGCATCGCGTCGATCATCGCCCGAGGATCGCCGAGCTCCTGGGCGATCGGGACCGCCTGCTCGGCCCACTTGATGCCCACGTCGGCGCCGCCGGACAGCGACCACTTCGTCGCCGCCTTGCCGAGGAGCCGGACCGCAAGGATTCGCTGATCGCGCGTCGGTTCGGGCAGACCGGCGAGGATCGCGCGAGCCGCCGCGACGGCGGAGATGACGCGCGCCTGGTTGTCCGGCGATGGCACCCGGGCGACCCAGTAGTCGAGCAGGGCGAGCCCCATCCGAATGGCGGTCTCCGGCTCCGATTCGAGCGCCCACTCCAGGGCGGCGCCGAGGTTCTCGATCTCGCTATCGAGGCGATCGAGCCAGTCGACCATCGCCGGGCCGCGCAGCTCCGAGGCGGCCGCGTCGGCCATCGCCGCGAAGAATCGGAGATGGCGAGCCGAGACGTCGCCGGCCTCGCCACTCCGGATCAGCTGCTCGCGGGCGTACTGGCGGATCGTCTCGAGCATCCGGTAGCGGGTCGTCGTCGCACCGCGCTCGACGATGACGAGCGAGCGGTCGACCAGGCGGGTCAGCCCATCGAGGGTGTCCATCGCTCCGTCCGCGACATCGGGGTCGCCGGCCACGCGAGTGGCCGCCGGAACCGTCCAGCCGCCGACGAAAATCGAGAGACGGCGCAGGAGTCGTCGGTCGTCGTCGGTCAGGAGATCCCAGCTCCAGTCGATCAGGGCGTGGAGCGTCTGCTGGCGGGGCACGGCCGTTCGGCGCCCGCCGGTCAGGAGCCGGAACCGGTCGCCGAGACCGCTCGCGATCTCCTCGGGCGACATCGCCGACACCCGGCCCGCGGCGAGCTCGATCGCGAGCGGGATCCCGTCGAGCCTGCGACAGATGTCCGCGACGGCAGCGACATTGGAGGCCGTGATCGCAAACGACGGCAGGACGGCGCCTGCCCGTGCGGCGAACAGCTGGACGGCCTCGGTGGCCTCGGCCTCGGCGAGGTCAACGGGTGCGGAACCGGCGCGCTCGGCGTGGGGCGCTCCGACCGGGCAGCTCAGCGAGGGAACCTGGACGACCGCCTCGCCCGGCACCGCGAGCGCCTCCCGGCTCGTCGTCAGGATGCGCAGACCCGGGGCGGCGCCCAGGAGTCGCTCGGCCACCCGGGCCACACCGTCGATCAGGTGCTCGGCGTTGTCGAGGACGAGCAGCAGGTCCTTGGTCGCGAGGAAGTCGGCGACGACGTCCAGCGCGGGCCGGCTCGGCAGCTCCCCGACACCGAGGGCGCGGGCGATCTCGGGCCCGATCTCGCCCGGGTCGCCGAGCGACGCGAGCTCCGCCAGCCAGACCCCGTCGTCGAAGCGCGAGGCCGCCCGGCCGGCCACCTCGATCATCAGCCGGGTCTTGCCCGTCCCGCCGGTCCCGATCAGCGTCACGAGCCGGGCCCGCTCGAGCAGTCGATCCACCTCGCCGAGCTCCCTCTCGCGTCCCACGAACGAGGTCAGTGGCACCGGCAGGTTCGAGCGTTTGGTGCTCAGCGACCGGAGCGGCGGGAAGTCGCCCGGCAGGTCGGCGACGGCGACCTGGAACACCTGCTCGGGCCGGTCCAGGTCGCGCAGCCGGTGCGACCCGAGGTCCAGCAGCTCGACGCCGGGCGGACGACCGTCGCGGGCGAGCATCGCGGCCATCGCCGACAAGAGGATCTGGCCGCCATGGCCGATCGCGAGGATCCTTGCGTCGCGGTTCAGCGCCTGGCCGAAGAAGTCGCCCTCGCGCGACTCGGCGGTGCCCGTGTGGAGCGCCATCCGGACGCGAAGGGGGCCGGTCTCGCCCCAAGTGGTGTCGCGAAGGGAGCGCTGGGCCAGGATTGCGGCCTCGAGCGCGTCCGCCGGCCGCTCGAACACCGCGAGCATCCCGTCGCCCATCGTCTTGACGACGACTCCGCCGCTCGACGTGATGGCAGACCGGAGCAGATCGTCGTGAATGGCCAGCGCGGCACCCATCGCGTCCGCGTGCTCCTCCCACAGCCGGGTACTGCCGGCGATATCGGTCAGGAGAAACGTCGAGAGTCGGGCCTCGGCCCGGACGGCGGCCTCCCCGGGTCCCGCGATCGCAGGTTCGTGCGGGGCGGCCATGTCAGGCGCGGTGACGATCGACGAAGCGGTCGATCCGACCGAGCGCGTCCTCGAGCTGCTCGTACGACGTGGCGTAGCAGGCCCGAACGTGGCCCTCGCCGCTCGGCCCGAACGCCGAACCGGGAATGACCGCGACCCGTTCCTCCTCGAGCAGCCCCTGGGCGAACCCCTCGGAGCTCAGGCCGGTGGTCGAGGTGACCTCGGGGAAGGCGTAGAAGGCGCCGCGCGGCTCGAACGTCCGGAGGCCCATCGCGTTGAAGCCGTCGACGACGAGGCGGCGGCGCCGGTCGTACTCGGCCCGCATCCGCTCGACGTCCGCCTCGCCGCCGACGATCGCCTCGAGCGCCGCGTCCTGCGCGGTCGTCGGGGCCGACATGATCCCGTACTGGTGGACCTTGACGATCCCCTCGAGGATCGCCGCCGGCGCCGCCAGGTAGCCGACCCGCCAGCCGGTCATCGCGTAGGCCTTGCTGAAGCCGCCCATCAGGATCGTCCGGTCGCGCATCCCGGGCCGCGCGCTCATGGCCCGGTGGCGATAGGTGCCGTACGCGAGCCGGTCGTAGATTTCGTCGCTGTAGACGAGCAGATCGTGGCGGACGGCGATCGCCGCCAG
>JANLYK010000019.1:0-2295 GCA_031365595.1 Chloroflexota bacterium
CCCTCGCCGAGGATGGCGCTCTTCACGCCCAGGATCTCGGCTTCACCCGCCGTCCGGGCCATCACCACGAACATCCGCTGGCTTCCTCTCTGGTCAAACAAAAAAGCAGAGGTCCGCACCTCTGCTTCCACCCGGCACGACCCGCGATCCCGGGCCTAGGCTCCGGGGTCGGTCATGCCGGGCGTCGAAAGTAGTCGAGGTCGTTCATCTGCGTGTCGCGACGGTACGGGAGGCCGGGCACGGTGTCAACGCGCGTCGCGCTCGCCGACCGTTCCGGTCCGGCCGTCACGGGTGCGGCCCGCCGATCCCCGCCCGCGCCGCGATCTCCTCGACGACCTCGCCCTTGGCATCGGCGTAGTTCTGGACGAACGCCCAGTCGCGGGTCACGAGCTCGCGCTTGGTCCGCTCGTAGAGGTCGCGATCCTCGGGGTGGCTGCGCAGCCAGTCGCGGAACCCGACCATCCGGTCGAGCTCGCGGCAGCCCGCCGAGAACACGTGCAGGTTGACGTTCGTATCCGGGCCTTTGAGGACGCGATGGTCGTACCAGTCGGGTTCGTGCTCGCGAATCACGAGCCGGTAGCCGGCGGCCGCGAGATCGGGCATGTAGGCCGGCTCGTCGAGCACGTCCGCGACGGTCATCGTGATGTCGACGCACGGCTTCGCCGCCAGACCCGGGACCGACGTGGAACCTGTGTGCTCGAGGCGGACGACGCGATCGCCCAGGATCGCCCTGATGCGCGCCTCTTCGCGCTCGAACAGGGCCGGCCAGGCCGGGTCGGATTCGGCGAGATCGATCGGCCCCGTCAGCGGCTGGATCACGTCCACGCTGTCGGCCTGGATCTGGTCCGCGGTCATCGGCGCGCCGCCATGGGATGGGCGGGGGACTCCTCGGCCGGGCGATCGGTCATCGAGGTCTCCTCGGCTGCAACGCGCCATCCAACCTACCAGACCCGGCTGGCCGCGGCCGTCGGAGCCCGTGGTAGGATTCCGCCGGCCGCGCGACGGAGAGGTCGCATAGAGGCCTAGTGCGACGGTTTGCTAAACCGTTGAGTGGGGTAACCTGCTCCGAGGGTTCGAATCCCTCCCTCTCCGCCAGATTTCTCTCGACGGTCCAGGACGGCGCTCGGCGACGTCCGCGCCCGACGATTGCGCCCGTAGCTCAGTGGATAGAGCGTCAGGTTGCGGACCTGAAGGTCGTGGGTTCGAGTCCCGCCGGGCGCGCCATCTCCAACGCAGCTCTCGACCCTCGGTGGCCCACCGAGGGTCTCTTGGTGCCAGCTACCGCAGGACGAGGGCGGCCACGAGCGCGACGAGGGGCGGCCCGGCCTGGATCGCAGCCGACCGCGCGAACCGCGGGCTCGACACGTAGAGAACGACGCCCGCGGCGACCATGGACGCGCACGCGAACACGACGATCGCCCGCCCGGCCTCGGCCGAGCCAGATCCCACCAGGGCCAGCCCTCCGACGACCCCGATCGCCAGGAACAGGTTGTAGAAGCCCTGGTTGAACGCCATCGGGCGAACCATGGCGATCTGCTCCGGTGTCGACAGGCCGAACCGGGCGGCGACGGTCGGCTGGCTGAAGCTGACGCTCTCGAGAATGAAGAACAGGACGTGGAGGGCGGCCGCCACGAGCGCGGCCAGCGAGGCGATCAGCGGCATCTCGTGCCTCCCTCGGCCGCCCGACGTCGACGGCGCGGATCCGGCCGGCGGCCGGATGTCATCATGCGAGCCGAGGGTAGCAGCAGCGGGAGTGGCGATGAGCGTCGAACGGATCGGATTCCTGGGCCTCGGGACGATGGGCGCGGCGATGGCCGGCAACCTCGCCCGCGCTGGATTCGCCGTGACGGCCTGGAACCGGAGCCCCGGCCGCGCCCCCGAGCTCGACGACCAAGGCGTCGCCCGAGCCGACACGCCCGCCGACGTGGCCCGCACCACCGACCCAATCGTGATCTGCGTGTCCGACACGCCCGATGTCGAGGCCGTCCTGTTCGGGCCGGGCGGCGTGGTCGACGGCATCCGACCCGGCCAGTTGGTCATCGACTGCTCGACGATCTCGCCGTCGGCCACGCGCGATTTCGAGGCGCGCCTCGCCGCGATCGGCGTCGCCCTCGTGGACGCTCCGGTCTCGGGCGGCAGCGAAGGCGCCCAGAAGGCGACGCTCACGATCTTCTGCGGCGGCGAGGCGGCCGACGTCGAGCGGGCCCGGCCGATCCTCGCGGCGATGGGCAAGACGATCACCCACGTCGGCCCGAGCGGCTCGGGCCAGGCGGTCAAGGCCGTCAACCAGGTGAT
>JANLYK010000131.1:0-1570 GCA_031365595.1 Chloroflexota bacterium
GATGGGCAGCTGGGCGTCGGCGTAGACCGAGCGGGCGTGCGGCTCGATCACGTAGATCGTCGATGCCGAGCCGTCCTGCGTCCGCCCGAGGACGTGGACCATCTCGGTTGCCCCGTCGTAGACCACCCGGGTCACCGGTCCCGGCATCTCCATCGTCGTGACCAGCGCTGGGCCGTTCTTCGCGCCATCGCCGGCGACGGCGACGATCGCGATCCGGCCCTGCTGGTCGGTCGCCGGATCCGGGTCGAGGGTCACATAGAGCTTGTCGTCCTCGAGCGTGACGAGCCCGAGCCCGCGCGCCGCGCCGCCGAGATCGAGCGTCCTGGTCAGCGTCCCGCTCGATGGATCGATCAGCTCGAGGCCGTTCGCGTCGGCCACCCCGACCTGGGGCAGCGACTCGATCGACAGCCCCACCAGACGGCCACCGTCGATCGCCTTCTGGATCTCGGTCTTCTTGTCGGCCGTGTCGATCCCGGCGATCACGAGCCGGTCGGCGGTGCCGGCGAGACGCGTCCGGTATGTCTCCGCGGAGCCGCCGAGGATCTCGCTGATCGTGTTCGCGGCGGCCGACGGATCCGCTACAAGCCCGGGCTCGCCGACCAGGGCAGGCGTCGTGCCGGCCGACGCGATGTCGGTCGCGCCTGTGAGGCTGACCGTCGCCCGGATTGCGCCCGTGCCGGCGTCGACGGTGATCACCCGGTCGTCGGCAGTCAGGACGACGACCGCCGATCCATCGTCCGGCACGAACAGCCGGCGGATCGCGCCGTCGATCGTCGCGAACTCCTCGGCGTCGGGAACGAGCGCGTTCGAGCCGAGCGCCCGGACCGAGTCGAGCGACGGCAGGTCGATCGTCCGGATCGAGCCATCGGACGAGCCGACGAAGAGACGCTGGACGGCATCGTCGAAGGCGAGGGCGCTCGCACCCGGAACCGGGATCGTGGCGAGCAGGGCCCGGCTCGCGAGGTCGTACGAGCGGACCTCGGACCCGGTCGCGACATCGAGCCGGTCGCCGGCCCGATCGTGGGGCAGGGTCGGATCGTCGTAGCGCGGCTCGATCAGCGCGTCGAGCACGGGCACGCCGATGTTGCTCGTCCCGGTGACCCGGTCGTCGCCCCAGGCCACGAGGCCACCGGCCATGGCGTACTTGGCGAGGTGCGGATGGGTCCATTCGTAGATGTCGTGGCTGATCCCGTAGCGCCACTGCTGGAGGAACTCGGTCGCGGTCCGGGCGTGGTAGACCTCGTCGAAGTGCATCTGGTACGGCTCGCCGAGGCGGAACATCCGCATCCCGAGGATCGACACGAGCAGAACCGCGAGGATCCAGAGATCGAGGCGGTCGAGCCGCCCTGTCGGCTCCTCGTGCAGCGCACGCGAGCGATCAGCCCGGACGGGACGCTCGGCGAGCTTCGCCCGGAACCAGCCGATCGGGCCGAGCTCTGCGAAGGACGCCGGTTCCGACCAGGTCGGTCGGCTGACGCTCCGGGGGAGCGCCGGAACCAGCGTCGGCCGACGGAGGGTCACGCCCGTCGACCCGAGTGTCAAACCCACCGTGTCCGCGTCCACGCCCGCG
>JANLYK010000143.1:0-4518 GCA_031365595.1 Chloroflexota bacterium
TGAGCTCCAGGCGCAGCAGATCCAGCTCTTCCGTGACGCATGGAAAGCAGCCGGCCACGAACGCGAACCGCGGGTCTCGGTCAGTCGGAGCATCTTCGCGCTGGTCGATGACCGCGACCGCGCGTACTTCGGGCGCGGCAACCAGCAGACCGACCAGGTCGGCTACCTCGACGCGCAGACGAAGGCGATCTTCGGGCGATCGTACGCCGCCGAGCCCGACGTCCTCGTCAAGGAACTCGCCAAGGACACGGCGATCCAGGCTGCTGACACACTGCTGCTGACCGTCCCGAACCAACTCGGGGTCGAGTACAACGCCCACGCCATCGAGAGCATCCTCAAGTTCGTGGCCCCGGACCTCGGCTGGCGCTAGCGCAATCTTTCGTAGCGATCGTCCGATCGCACATCAGCCCGAACCCAGCCAGCGCTGGCCGAGGCTGCAGATCTGACAGCACCTCGAATGCTTCCGGGGCCTCCGCTGAGCGTAGTTAGGTCCAGCGGTACCGCTCCGTGCGTCGTGCTGGTATCCGCGCCAGACGCGGGCCCCCGAACCGAGGCGTCCACCCATGAATCGCAACCAGATTCGCCGAACCGTCATCAGCTCCGCGGCGTCACTGGCGCTCGTGGCCACGGTGGCCGCATCGGCCCAGGCAGCAGCACCGGCCGTCGAGACCTGGACCAACCACGTCGATCGGCCGTACCTCAGCTGTGATGGGTTCGACGTCAACGGCGTCTGGGACATCGCCCACAAGCTGACGTTCTTCTTCGACGCGAACGGCGTCGCGATCCGGGACATCGAGCGCGTCGACTACCGTGGCAGCTTCGTCAACGCCGACACCGGCGCCTCGGTCGAGGACAGCGGCCTGATCATCTACTTCGATACCCTCGCGCCCGACGGCTCATACCTGACCACGTATTCGACGCAAGTCCGGCAC
The DNA here is from genome assembly GCA_031365595.1 of Chloroflexota bacterium. Taxonomy (GTDB): domain Bacteria; phylum Chloroflexota; class Limnocylindria; order Limnocylindrales; family CSP1-4; genus CF-46. The sequence goes on from JANLYK010000143.1 coordinate 933, forward strand.
AATGCGTTCATCCACGGCGCCGGCCGGCTCGACTTCCAGACTGGCACCTACCGCGGCAAGGACGGCGAGACAAGCGCAGGCGTCGACGCCCTGTGCGCGGAACTCGCGGAGTAGGCTTCGGCGGCCGAGGCGTCCGGACCCGGCGAGGTGGTCATGGAGCAGACTCGCCGGGAACGATCCGACGTGACGCGAGCGATGGCTGGCGACCGCGATGCATTCGCTGCCTTGGCGGCGGCGAATGTCGACGGGATGTTCGGCCTCGCCCGCCTGCTGCTGCGCGATGTGGATCGAGCAGAGGATGCAACCCAGGAGGCTCTCGTCCGGATGTGGCGCGAGCTTCCGCGACTGCGTGATCCCGGCGCCTTCCGGCCGTGGGTCCGGCAGCTGCTCGTCAACGCCTGCAACGACGAGGGCCGGCGCGTCCGGCGCCGGGCGGAGGTCGTGCTGCTCCGGGAGTACGGCGCGGCCGTGAACGACGACTCGGGCAACGTCGTTGATCGGGACCAGCTCGACCGCGGCTTCCGCCGCCTGCCGCTCGAGCAGCGGGTCGTCCTCGTCCTGAACCATCTCGAGGGTCTCACCCATGCCGAGATCGCGACGATGCTCGACCTTCCTCTCGGGACCGTCAAGTCACGCCTGCGCTATGCCATGCAGGGAATGCGGGCCGCCCTCGAGGCGGACGATCGTGTCCCTTTCGTCGTGCTCGGTGCCGAAGTTGGGGGTCGACACCACCATGGATGATCGCGACGAGGCGGGCGAGACCGGCCGGAGGCTGAGACGCTGGCTGCGTGAGGAGGTGGAGGTGCGGGCGCCGGACCGCGTGCTCGAGGATGCCCTCGTCCGAGCCCAGAGCGCCCGCCAGGCCGGTCGCGGCCGACTGGCCAGACCCTGGCGGTTCCGGGGAGTGGGGCCGGGCCCGACTGCGCTCGGGCGAGTCGGACGGGCATTGCCGGCACTTGCCGTCGTGACGGTGGTCGCAATCGGAGGAGGCGTCGTCGGAGCGCGCCTCGGGGCGGCTCAGGGCCCCGCTGTCGCCCCCTCCGCGGTAAGCGCTGGAGGAGGGCGGTCGCCGGATGCGCCGACCGGGGTTCGTCAGACGCAGACATGTTCGCGGCAGGGCAGCCTGGTCGTCCTGCAGGGCGGGTCGGGAATCCGTGCGTCGGCATGGGTGACCTGCGGTGTCGATTCCGAGGAGGTCGTCCTTGGCACGGACACGGGCACGCCGCGCCCTGGGCTGGGCGTCGTGGCGACTGACGGAACATCGGAGTGGGCGATCCGGGGCGACTCGGTCGCCGAGCTCACTCGAGATCGTTCGATCATCCGGTCGGTTCGAATCGGGACGCCATCGGCGATCGCGGTCGGCGCGTCGGCCGTGTGGGTGCTCGACGTGCGGACCGGAGATCTCGCGTCGATCGGGGCCAACGGCATCGTCCGCCGGGTTGCCCCGGCCCCGGCGGGCCGGCCGATCGCCATTGCCATCGCCGCCGGAAGCTTGTGGGTCCTCGACCAGGGCGGGTCGCGACTGCTTCAGCTCGACCTCGTCGACGGACACGAAATCGGAGCGAACCGGGTATCGGAGCGACCGACGATTCTGACGGTCGCGGCAGGATCGCTGTACGTGGCGAGTCCACTGAGCGGCACGATCGTCCGAGTCGACGCCGCCACCGGCCGGGCGACAACACTCCGGCCTGATCTCAGGCCCGACGGTCACATCGACGCTCTGGGCGGTTCCCCTGACGGACTGGCCTTGGGCTCGCGGGCTGGCGTGTACCGGCTGGACCCCACCACGGCCGTTCCGTCGGTGAAGCTCCCGATTGCCGGCTATGTCGGCGCGGTCGGGCTCTACCGATCGACGGTCGTGTCGCTCACGAGCGACGGGGTTCTCGAGGAGAATCCGCTTCCATGAAGGTGGACGACGCCACGCCCCGGCCGTTGGCCAAACTCGGGGATCCGCCGGGACTGATCGACGTCCGGCACGCCAGCGAGGGCCCCGGCTGACCGGACGGTCGAGCCGGTGGATCGGGCGCGTGGAGCACCCGTCCCGATCGTCGGTCACGCCGTCGCAAACGCGTCCTCGATCGGGACCGGGCAGAGGGAGCCCGCTTCGTACAGCCAGCCGCCGAGATGGAGATGGTTCGGGTCGAGCGCCTCCCACTCATCGGCAAGCCAGGCCGCGAAGTCCCGATCGACCGACGCCGGGAGTGCGATCAACAGGTCGCGCATCGGGGCGAGGAGGAGCAACGGTCCCGACCCGAAGAAGCGCGCCAGCGTCTCGGGCACGAGGAGCATCGAGGCCGCGATCCCCTCGCCGGTCTGGAGGGCCATCACCGGAACGTCGGCCACGGACTGACGGACGACCCGGCCGGGGTCGCAATCAGCCGCGATCCGGCGGACGTTGTCGAGCGCGCGCTCGGCGACTGAATCGACTCCAACTCCCCAGCGCTCGAGCTGACCGGGATCGATCATCGTCAGCGCCGGTCCGATGTCGACCCCGAACCCGACCAGGATTCCCGGCGGGAGCATCGTCCGGACGGGCTCGATCGGGAACGGATATGGCCGGATACGCGGCAGCATCGGTCGGACGTCGGCGCCCGCCTTCGACCAGGGACGGTCGAGATCCAGGCGGTTCACGGCCGCCAGGATGGTGGCTTCGTCCGCCCGGCTCATGCCCGGCCCGAGGACGCCGCCCTCGTGCATCTCCGCGGTCCCCCCTCGGAGTCGCATGGTTCGGCTGCCACCTCCGCGAGGGGTGGATCGACGGTTCGGTCGGGCCTTCTTCTTCGTCATGCGCGCAGGGTCGCAGGCAGCGCTTATCTGTCGGTCACCGGCCGATCACCGACCGGTTACCCGCCGGTCACCGAGCCGGCTGGTCGCGGCGGCGTAGGGTACGCGGGAACCGTCACAACGACACGAGAGCGACGAGCGAGGCACGGGATGGACGAGACGACGCGACCACGGAAGCGGATCGGGCTGGTCGCCCACGACAACAAGAAGCCTGACCTGATCGAGTGGGCGAAGTTCAACCGGCACGTGCTCCTCAAGCACGACCTCGTGGCGACCGGCACGACCGGAACGCTCCTCGAGGAGGACCTCGGCGTCGGCATCCACAAGCTCCACAGCGGCCCGCTCGGTGGCGATCAGCAGCTCGGCGCCCTGATCGCCGAGGGCTCCATCGACTTCCTGGTGTTCTTCTGGGACCCGCTCGAGCAGCAGCCCCACGACCCCGACGTGAAGGCGCTTCTCCGGATCGCGATCGTGTGGAACATCCCCGTCGCCTGCAACCGGGCATCGGCCGACCTGATGGTCTCGTCGCCCCTCATGAGCAGTGAGTACGTCCGGAACACGCCGGACTACGAGACGTACATCAATCGCTACCGCTGATGCGTCAGCCATACTTCGGTCATCCCGGGACGACCGCATGACCAGGGACCGACCGATGGAGTCGCGATGCCGATCCAGGACTTCGCCCGGGTGCCGCTCCTGTTCGGGCCCGCCCCGATCCACCCCCTCGAGCGGCTGACCCGGCATCTCGGCGGAGCCTCGGTCTGGGCGAAGCGCGACGACTGCAACTCGGGCATCGCGTTCG
>JANLYK010000195.1:0-7500 GCA_031365595.1 Chloroflexota bacterium
ACGAGGCTGTACACGAGGAGCTGATCGGGCCGCGTGTCGAACTCGAGGTGCTCGAACGAGTCGACATTCAGGCTGATCGAGATCGGCGTGAAATAGGTCGACATGTCCGGGTCGTCGATCACGATCCGCTCGACCCAGCCGGTGCCATGGGCGACGAGCTCGCGGCCACGGAGGAAGCGGTACGACACGGTCTGCTTCAGCAGCGGCCGGAGCAGATTCTGCATATCGATCCGGCTCGTGACGATCCCCTGATTGACGAAGAACTTCGCGGTCGGGACGGTCGTCACGGCGGGCTCCTCGGCAGGCGTGCGGTCAAGGGTTCGGTCGGCGGCGGTGGGCAAGCGCGATGGTACCGCAGCGACCGGCGGGATCGCGTACCGAAATTCGGCTCAGCGATCCTTGATTCTGCTGTCCGCGACGCCGCCGGCGCGATGCAGGTGCCCGTCCAACCCGGGAAGCGCTCGGCGTCGTCGCATGCGGAACGGTCAGGGTCGAGGGCGGCCGTGGGACGGCGAGAGCCCGAGGCGAGTAACGGCCCGTATGATCGCTCCATGCTGCTCGCGGTGGACATCGGCAACACGAACGTCACGACCGGCCTGTTCCGGAACGGGTCGCTCGTGGCCACGCGCCGGGCGACGACTCACGCTCGGGCCACGGCGGACGAGTTCGAGCACCTCCTCGACGCCCTGCTCCATCTCAACGATGCCACCTTCGCCGACGTCTCGGCGATCGCGACCTGTTCGGTCGTCCCGGCCCTCAGCGCCTCGCTCGAGGCAGTCGCGGAGCGCCGGGAGCGGTCCCTCCTCGTGGCAGCAGCCGGCACCGTCCCGCTCGCGATCCGGGTGGACCGCCCCGCCGAGGTCGGCGCGGATCGCCTGGTCAACGCCCTGGCTGCCGCGCGGATCCACGGGACGCCGGCGATCGTGGTGGACTTCGGCACGGCCACGACCCTCGACTGCGTGGCCGCCGACGGGGCGTATGTCGGCGGGGCGATCGCGCCCGGGCTCGAGCTTGGTCTCGAGGCGCTCGCGGCTCGGACCGCCAAGCTGCCCCGCATCGAGCTGCGAGCGCCGGACCGCGCGATCGGCCGGGACACCGTCAGCGCGATGCAGTCCGGGACCGTGTTCGGGTACCAGGCGCTCGCAGGCGGGCTGATCGTCCGGGTCCGGCGCGAGCTCGCCGACGCAGCAGGGATCGAGACCTCCGACGTCCGCGTGATCCTGACCGGCGGGCTGTCGGCGGCACCGTGGGCGCAGGCGATCGAGGGCGTCGACGCGATCGACCCGGACCTGACGCTCAAGGGCCTCGCGATCCTCCACGCCGAGGTCGGCGGCGGGCAACCGCTCGAACTCGGGCTGCCGACGTGACCGACGGCGAAGCCGGCGCGGCTCGGGACTCTACGCCGGGTGCCGGCCGCCTCGCCGGCCGCCTGATTGCGGTGGGCGTTACCGGGTCGATCGCCGCCTACAAGGCCGCCGACCTCGTCCGCCGCCTGCGCGACGAGGGCGCCGACGTCGTCGTCCTGATGACCCCGTCGGCGACCCGCTTCATCGGTGAGCTGACCTTCGCCGCCCTGACCCGTCATCCGGTCGAGGCCGATGTCGGCGGCCTCCTGCCGGACCAGCGGATCGGCCACATCGTCATTGCCGACAGCGCCGACGCGATCGTCGTCGCTCCCGCGACCGCGCACTGGCTCGCCGCCATGGCGACCGGCCTGGCCGGCGACGCGGTCACCGCGACGTGTCTCGCGACGGCCGCCCCGGTCGTCGTCGCGCCGGCCATGGACGGCGAGATGTACGGCCATCCGGCGACACGAGCCAACGTTGCGCGGCTCCGTGATGACTTCGGCTATGCCGTCGTCGAGCCCGATGCCGGACCCCTCGCCAGCGGCCAGAGCGGCCAGGGCCGGCTCGCCGAGACGGCGGCCATCGTCGATGCCGTCGTCGCGGCCGTTGCCGATCGTCCCGTTCGGGCGCCCGATCCGGCCGACCGGCCGCCGATCGTCGGCCCGGCTCACGACGCCGATCTCGAGGGCCGCACGATCGTGATCACCGCCGGCGGCACGGCCGAACCGATCGACCCGGTCCGGTTCATCGGCAACCGCTCGACGGGCAAGATGGGCATCGCCCTCGCCGAGGCGGCGCTCGCACTGGGAGCGCGGGTCACGCTGGTCGTCGGCCACATCTCGATCCCGCTCCCGCCCGGCAACGGACTGCTCGTCGTGCATGCCGAGACCACCGCCGAGATGGGCCGGGCCGTGACTGCCGCCCTCGACGGTGCCGATGCCCTGATCATGGCCGCAGCGGTCGCGGACTTCAGGCCGCGCCAGGCCGCCGACAAGAAACTGACCCGCGGTGCCGGGCTGAGCCTCGATCTCGAGCCGACCGAGGACATCCTGGCGGGCGTCGGGGCGATGGTCGCCGCGCTGCCGCCGGGCGTGCCGCGCCCCTATCTCGTCGGGTTCGCGGCGGAGACCGGCTCACTCGATCGGGCCGCCGACAAGCTGAGGCGCAAGGGCGTCGATCTGCTCGTCGCCAACGACGTGGCCGAGGAGGGCTCGGGCTTCGGCACCGACACGAACCACGTCTGGATCCTGGCCGCCGACGGATCCCGGGTCGACCTGCCGCTGCGCTCGAAGCGAGCCGTGGCCGACGAGATCCTGGACCGCGTCGCCGCAGCGCTGGACGCCCGCGACGGGGCCGCGCAGACTGATCCGATGCCAGAGGAGATTCGAGCGTGAGTGCCAGTGCCGAGACCGTCCGCCGCCTGACCGTCGGCGACATCGCCCGGCTCCATGCCGACGGCCAGCGGATCGCGATGCTGACCGCGTACGACTACCCGACCGCGAAGCTCCTCGACGAAGCCGGCATCCCGATCCTCTTGGTCGGCGACTCACTCGGCCGGGCGATGCTCGGCTACGAGAACGAGATCCCGGTGTCGATGGCCGACATGCTCCACCACACCGCGGCCGTCAGCCGTGGCGCGAAACGGGCCCTCGTCGTCGGCGACCTCCCGTTCCTCAGCTATGCCACGCCCGACACCGCGGTCGCCAACGCCGGCCGGTTCCTGTCCGAGGCGGGTGCCCAGTCGGTCAAGCTCGAGGGTGGCGTCCGGACCGCGCGCACGATCGAGGCCATCGTCAAGGCGGGCATCCCGGTCATGGGCCACATCGGCTGGACGCCGCAGGCCGCCAACGCCGCCGGCAAGGTTCGGGTACTCGGCAAGAGCCGGGAGCAGGCGCGTGCCCTGCTCCACGATGCCCTGGCGGTCCAGGAGGCGGGAGCCTACGCGGTGGTCCTCGAGCTCGTCCCCGAGCAGCTCGCCGCCGCGATCACCGAGCGCCTGAAGATCCCCACGATCGGGATCGGGGCGGGGGCAGGCTGTAGCGGCCAGGTCCAGGTGATCACCGACCTGCTCGGCCTCGAGACCTGGCATCCCAAGCACGCCAAGCCGTACGCCGACCTGCGCGCCACGATCCTCGCGGCGGCAACCGCCTGGGCCGCGGACGTCACCGCCGGCACGTTCCCGGGACCCGACCAGACCGTCCGGATGGAGGACGGCATCCTCGAGGAGGTCCTCGGCCGGACCGAGTCCGACCTCGATTCTGACCTCATTCCCGGCGGCATCCCATTGGATCGGGACCTCTAGGCAGTCCCACTCCCGGTGCGCCCGGCGCGAGCCGGCGCATGGTCCCAGCCAACCCGTGACTTCCGGCCCCTGAACCGGGGGTCCAATGACCGCCAGAACGGTCTGCCTGTCCCCTGTCCCGCACACCCTCGACCGACGACGCTGCACTCATCAGATCAAGTCAACCGCAGCAGAAGTGAGAGTGTGGATCATGAACGGTCGATTGCAGCGCCTGGGCATCGGGCTCGTGTTCATCGGGATCGTGTTCTTCGCGGCCGGTGGGTACACCCTGATCAAGACGCAGGACGGGGCACATGCCCTCCAGACCTTCAGCGCAGCCCAGAACGTCAAGCTCAACTACAACGATCAGGGCCAGCTCGTCGACCGCGGCGAGACCGCCGGCGCCGACAAGATCATGTCGCTCCTCGTGAACGACTGGGGCTACAAGGTCGACAGCTCTGAGCTCAATCCGAACGACCCGCTCGTCAACACGGCCAGCGAGTACATGTACCAGATGGCCACGATCAGCTACCACACCCTGAATGCCAAGACGACCGTCACGATCCCCGCGGACGTCATCGTCGACGGCGTCGTCGTCACAAAGGCCGGCGACTACGACTTCCAGAACGACGGTCGCTACTGGACCGGCTTCGACCGGACGAACCCGATCGAGGGTGCGGCCCGCGAGAAGATCTGGACCGGAACCGCGCATGCCCTGATCGCCGAGCTCGGCGTCGGCAGCGTCACCGCCTCCGCCCTCACGATGGGCCTCGGCATCGCCGCCCTCTTCGCCCTCATCGGTGCGACGGTGGTCCTGACCGGCCTCGGCCTGGTCTGGGCAACCCGAGCCGCGACCGAGACGGTCAAGGCTCCGGCCTTCAAGACGGCGGCCAACCCCGCCTGAACGGACCGCGGGTCGGACCCACAGGTCGCAACCACAAACGGCGAGGGCCCACGGGCTCTCGCCGTTCGACGTCTGCCCGGCACGCCCGCCGGGCTCGATGACGTAGCCTCTGTTGCAATGACCGACACGCTGCCCACGACGCGGGTGCTCCACACGCGGGCCGAGCTGCGAGATGCGCTGGCCGGAGTCACAAGGCCGATCGGCCTCGTACCCACGATGGGCTGGCTCCACGAGGGTCATCGCGCGCTCATGGCCCGTGCCCGGGCGGAGAACGCGACCACGCTCGCGACGATCTTCGTCAATCCCCGCCAGTTCAACGAGGCGGCCGACTACCAGCGCTATCCACGGAACGAGGCGCGCGACCTCGCCGTTTGCGCCGACGAGGGGATCGACCTGGTGTTCGCCCCGGGTGTCAATGAGATCTATCCGCCGGGCTTCGACACGGTCGTATCGGTCGGGGCGGTGGCTCGGCCGCTCGAGGGCGCGGCCCGGCCCGGGCACTTCGAGGGCGTGGCGACGGTGGTCGCGATCCTGTTCGAGCTGATCGGTGCCGACCGCGCGTACTTCGGCCAGAAGGACGCCCAGCAGGTCCTCGTCATCAGCCAGATGGCCCGCGACCTCGCGCTCCGCACGAAGGTCGTCGCCTGCCCGACCATCCGCGAGCCGGACGGCCTCGCCCTCTCGTCGCGCAACGTCCACCTCTCCCCCGCCGAGCGCGCCGCGGCGCCCGTCCTGCGTCGGGCGCTGCTGGCCGGGCGGATGCGGTGGGAGGCCGGCGAACGCTCCGCCGACGTCCTCCGAGCGACGATGAACGCAACCCTCGCCGGGGAACCGCTCGCGATCCCGGCCTACGTCAGCGTCGCCGACGGACGGACCCTCGCCGAACTGGACCGGATCGACGACCGCGCGCCCGCGCTCCTGTCGCTCGCGGTCCGCTTCGGATCGACACGGCTGATCGACAACGAGCCCCTCGAGGCTCTCCGCCCGAGCTGACGCGACGGCGCGGAACGCGACCCCGCGACCGCAGCCCGGGCGATCCGTGCGCGGCTGCTCAGGCGGCAGGCACGTCCGCCGCCACCGCCAGGATCGCGTCGATGTCGAGGTGCTCGGCGACGAGGCCCTTGATCAGGGCGATCTTCTCGACGTCGGCCGGGTGCGTCTTCACGAGCAGATCGTGAACCTCGGAGGCAACCGCGTACGTGTCCTCGGGCACGATCGTCGCGAACAGATCGGCCTGGCGGATCGCGGCGAGGACGGCGTCGCGCGGCCGGTACCCGCCGGTCAGCACCAGCCCGATTGCCGCCCCCTCGTGGCCCTCCACGTTGGCGGTTCGCTCGTTCGTGGCCTCGGCGGCGATCCGCGCGATCCGGGCCGCCTCGGCGGCTCCTGCGACCCGGAAGCGCCGGGCCAGGTGGGCGGTGGTCAGGGTCAGGATCACGTCCTCGCGATCACCCGGCACGATGACCAACGTTCCGGGCCCCACACGCTGAAGCATGTGGCTCGGCTCCATGGCCCCGATCGCGACCCCGTCGATCACCCGGTCGAGGTCCGGTCCCGCGTGGATCGTCTCGCCGCCGACGCCCTCGAGGACCATGCCGAGGGTCGGGTTCGAGAGGATCGGCCGGACCGGCAGGACACCGAGGAGTCGGATGCCGTGGAGGGCCAGCCCGCGCTCGAGCACGTCGGCAATCCCGGGCTGGGCGTCGAGATCGACCTTGTTCACGATCGCGCCGGCGACCGGCACGCCATGGGCCGTGAAGTGCGACGCGTTCAGGACGATCTCGTCGATCGGCCGGCCGACGCCGCCCTCGCTGACGATGATCGCCGGCGCCCCGAGCATCTCCGCCACGACCGCATTCGACAGTCCGATCACCGCACCCACCCCGGCGTGCCCGGTGCCTTCGATCAGGAGCATGTCGTTGCCGGTCCGGAATGTGTCGCGGGCGGCCAGGATCCGGGCCCCGAGATCCTCGACGACTTCGCCCGCGATGTACTTCTTCGTGAACCCTCGCGGGATGTGGACCGGGCTCATGTTCGCGTAGTCGGCCGCGAGGTCGAACACCTCGTGCATGAGGACCGCGTCCTCGTCGGCGGGCTGGCCGTGGTCGATGACCGTCCGCTGGCCGACCGGCTTCATGAACGCGGTCCGGAGGCCTGCCCGCTGAAAGCCGTCGAACAGCCCCAGCGACGCGGTCGTCTTGCCCCGGTTCTGGCCGGTCGCGGCGAGATAGAGCTGCCTCACGTGCGCCCACCCGAGGTGACGCGCCAGTCGGCATCACGAACGGACGCGGCTCTGCCGGTGATCGGTCGAGACCTGCGGGCGCCCGAACCTGGCCAGACGGTCATGGGTGGAACGTTAGGCGCGATCAGGGCCGGCGTCACGGGCAATTCGGCGCAGCGGGCGGCGGCAGCCGTGCGTGCGGGATCGTTCGAATGGCGCAGCCGAGCGAAATGTGCGGCGATCAACGAGCCCAACGTTCCGGGGATGACTGTTTGGTCAGAAAGGCGCGAGAACGAGCCGTATTCGCGCGATGGGCGCCGGGCGGTCGGCTGCCGCGAGGCGTGGACGCTAGCCTCGACTCGCCGTCTTGCGCTCGATCAGGGCGACGGCGTCGCGGAGGCGCGACAGCGTCTCGGCGTCGATCGCGTCCGGCTCGAGATACGGCCCGAGGCGCTCCATGACATCGGTGACGAGACCGAGGAAGACGCTCGCGTCGGCCTGGTAGAACTGCGGCTCGTTGTTGTAGCGGACGAGCGTCAGTCGGCCCTGGAGGACGCGCCGCTCCTCGACGTGGGCAACCTGGGTCGCGAAGTTGTGGCCCTGGATGCCGTCGGGGTTGTTCAGGAAGTTCAGGGCGTTGTCGATCGCGAGGCCGAACCGGGCCCGCCACGCGACGAGGCGCTCGTGGACCTCGGCCGGGATGCGGACCTCGGCAACCTCCTCGAAGACCTCGGGCGTCACGGTCAGC
>JANLYK010000197.1:0-1799 GCA_031365595.1 Chloroflexota bacterium
GACGAAGGTGGCGAATGCCGTCCCGACCCGGATGCCGCTCGCCGAACGAGGCGCGCCGCCGGGCAGGTCGTACGTGATCCGGGTCGTCGTGGACTGCCGGAAGAAGATCGAAGCGCGGAACCGGACGTCGAGGACCGCGAATCCGTCGTCCGGCTTCAACAAGGTCGTGACCCGCTGCCCGCCGGACGTGGCCCGCACGTTCTTCGCCTCAGCCTGGATCGCGAGCCGGGCACCGTCGTAGAAGTAGCGCGTGATCGTCCCGCCCGACGTGACGTTCGGCTTGTCGTTCCGGGCGGCCAGGTCGATCACGACCCGGACGACCTGCCTGGCGGGCACGATCGTGTAGGTGGCGCTGCCGCTGAGGGTCAGTCCGTCGCCGGCGGCCGCGACGGCCGGCGCGCGGGCCGGGGCGAGGATCGCCGCGACGGCCAGGATGGCCGCGACGACGAGCACGAGGCGGGATCGTTCGCGACGCCGACGTTCCCCGGCGCGCAACGTGGCCGGCGAGTCCGTCCCCCCGGTCATCGGGCTCAGCCTTCGCGGACCCGGTGGGCCATGACCGACCGGCGGCGCGTCCCACGGTCATGCAGCCAGCGCAGGGCGAGCCAGCCGCCGAGGAGGATCGCGGCGAGCGACGCGACGATCGCCACGACCCGGTTCCGGCCGATGTCGGCCGCCGTCCGCCACGTCGTCCGGGCGAAGGCGGCGGCCTCGACCGTCGCACGCAGGTCGCCGGCAGCGAACGAGTCGGCTGCGTCCTTGAGGGTTTGCGCCGGGTCGCTGTTCCAGAGCCCGATCCGCTCGAGCGCGGTGGGATCGGCCGGTTTCGCCGCGGCGGCATCTGCGTAGGCCGCGATCGCGGCGAGTTCGGCGTCCGCCTCGCCGACCGCCGCCGCGAAGCCGCGCGGTCCCTCGAACGCGGTCTGCATGGTGTCCGGAGCGACCAGTCCCGCGGCTGCGGCGGCCGCGAGGACGCCGTCCCGGTCGTCGAGCGCCCGACCGGCGTCGACGAGGAACTCGGTCGCCTGACCGTACTGCCACACGCGAAGCGCGTCTCGGACGATGCGCGGCAGGCGCCAGGTGCCCGCCCGCTCGGTCGTTTCGGCGTACAGCGCCCGAGCCGCGGAGCGCTCGGCGAGGAGTGATGTCTCGGTCGGCCGGACGACCCACGCGGTCCACAGATCGTCGTACGCGGCGCCGGTTCGCTCCTCGAGCAGGTCGAGGAGGCCTCGCCAGTCGGGCGCCGCGTCGGCGGTCTCGAGGGCGGCCTGCGGACCAATCGGCTGATACGCCGCCCGGCGCTCGTGGATCGCCTGCCAGACCGCGCTCAGGCCCTCGGGACCGGCCCGCTCGGCGACGAGCGAGGTGAGTTTCAGCGCAGCCGCGTATTCCGCTTCGTCGAGAACGCTGGTGCCCTCGACGACGGGGGGCGACCACGCGTTGAGCGGGATCCGGACCTTCTCGAGGGCCGCGGTCAGCTCGTCGCCGGTCACGCCCTTCGCGCCGATCGCGGCCGCAGCACGCAGGGCGTAGAACGAAGCAAACCCTTCGCTCGCCCAGCGGTCGGCAAGGAGCCCGCCGTCGAACCACGCGTGGGCGGCCTCATGCAGGACGACGAACGGGGTCGCGTAGTAGGCGATCTCGATCCGGCCCGCGGGCGGGTCATACCGACCGGAGAAGCCGCTTGCGGTCCGACTCACGGCCTCCTCAACAATGAGTGGCTGATCCACCGTCCAGGGCAGGCCGATGTCGGTGGCGAGCGCCGGCAGGGCCCGGGTCAGGAGTCCGCCGACACGCGT
>JANLYK010000285.1:0-10173 GCA_031365595.1 Chloroflexota bacterium
AAGATGTCGAATGGTTGTTGATCGGAGTCGTTTACGTTCAGGATCGAGGCGATCGCCTTGCCACCGTTCGTGTCCGGCACCACGGCGACGAGCTGACCGTCGAGGCGAATGGAGATCTTGCGCTGGCCGCCGGTCGCCGGAACCCGGACCTCGACCGCGAGGTGGCCCCATGTATCGAGGTTCAGGCGGGCCTGGGTGGGCGCGCGACCTGCCGGCTGGCTGACCCAGAGGCGCCCGTCGGCCTCGTTCTGGCGATAGATGGACAGCAGCCGCTTGCCGTCGGCGTCGAACAGCCGGACGAGCGGGACGTTGCCCTCGGTCGGCCCCTCGCTGTTGATCTTGACATCCATCTCGATCGACAACGCCTGCTGTGGACTATCCAGGGTCTTGCGCGCGATGGCATGCGCCGCGGGATCGTTGCCCGCCGCCAGGTGGGCAGCGGACTGCCCATGGCGGCCGCTTGACGAATCCACGCTCGCGCTGGAGCCCGGACCCACCTCGACCGTCGTCCAGGCCTTCAGGCCGTCACGTTCGAAGTCGTCAGCGAACAGGAGCTGGCCATTCGTGACCGGGCCCGGATCCTGACCCGCTCGGGCCGAGGATCCGGCGAGCGGCGGCGCCTGCGACGGCTGCGCGACCGGCGTCCCGCCGAGGTCCAGGAAGTTGTGCATGTAGCGGTCGTTGCGGTCATCCGAGGCGATGACCAGCATGCCGCTCGCCGCGGTCACGTTCTGCTTCGTGGAGGCAGCGTTGTTCAGGCGGTTCGTCGTGCTCTGGATGAACGGCGTCCCGACGCCGGGCTCGAACGCGATCCGGTCGAGGCTGGACGACTTCGTGTAGATCGTGCCCCGGAGCAGCACGGCGAGCTGAAGAAGACGTGAAGCTGGCGCTGGTCCGTGTCGATCAGGAGGAGCGGCCGGGTCGAGTCGTCGGCCACCGTCCCGACGACGTGCTGCTCCCAGATCCCGGCCCGGGTCAGGACGAGGAGAACGATCAGGGGATCGTTGGCGCCGGCATCGGGGGTGTCATTGCGCGACGTCTTGACGACCGCGAAGATCAATCCGGCCGGGTCGCGCTGGAGCGTCTTGAGGTTCAGGTGATCGTCCGCTAGGGCCGGCCCCTGGATGGCGGTCGACAGCGCCCAGACGTTGTCGGGGTCGCCGTTCACGTGCTCCCCGAAGTACATGGCTCCGTCGGTCTGGTCGCTCCACATGACCCCGATGTGGCCCTCGTAGGCGATCACCGCGGCGATGTCGTCGGGCGTGAGGTCCGTCGCCTGCGGCACGGGGATCGGAAAGGGCCGAGTCCATTCGCGGTCGCTGCCGAGCGAGTGGGTGACGTACACCTTCTGCTGATGCGTATAGGTGACCCAGAGCTGGCCGTTCTCGGCCCGATCCATGACGAAGGTCTCGGACCCGCCGTCGGTGATCCGGATCGGGAAACCCTGATCCAGGGAATAGGTCTTCGTCACGCTGTCATACGAGAACCGGTCGAGCACGGCGGCGTGCTTGTCGGACACCGGGTCGGTGCCGCCGCTGATCGCATAGACGAACTGGCCATCCCAGAGCACATCGGCCCGCGTCACGTTGCGGTCATCCACGATCGTCCCGGTGTCGATCCAGTCCTGCGCCTCGAGATCGAACCGGTTGATCGTGTAGGCGTCCCGGGTCGGGCGAAAGAGGGTCGCCCACCACTCACCGTCGGCGAACCAGAGCTTGGCCGCCTCAGGCTTGCGACCGGTCGGCGCCTTCACGCCGTTGGCCGCGAAGGAAAAGTCCTCGTAGCCGACACCGGCCGGGTTGACCCGCAGGTTGTTCGCCGCTCCGCCGGGCACCAGGGATGGGAGCGTCAGGGCCGCGACGAGGAGCCCGAACGTTCCGGCCGCGAGCACCGCTTTCGGCAGCGCGAGCAGCCGCCGCGTCGTTCGCCGAACGCGACTCTCGGGCTGGGCGGGGGCCAGGGGCGCTTTCCGGTGCCTGGACGCACCGCGTCCACGTCGCGTCTCTCCCGGACGGGGCTCGGGTGACGCCTTCGGCTGTTCCGATGGTCCCCCCGACCCGGCTTCCGTGCCGAGTGATCGCGATCGGTTCATGACGTGATGAGGGCTCCTGAGTGCACCGGGCGACATGTTCGCATGCCGCCCTGGAGTGCGCCACCGATCGAGCGGAGTTCGGTACCCTCGTCGTGTGGGACCAAATGGCCCGTGGGTGGGACCATCTGGCCTCTGGACGAATGCGCACGCACGGACAACCGTAGGGAAGGTGACTTCCATCCACTTGACCCTGGCTGCCAGCCTCGCCGTGTCCCGGGCGCGCACCGCGCGTCGGCCACGACGAGGCGCGTTGGTCATGACGGCCCTCGGGCTCGCTCTGGTCCTCGTAGGGACGACGTCCGGTTTCGGCCACGCGATGGTCGAGGGCCGGGCCGATGGCGGGCGCCCAGCCGCCGCCGTCGCGAACTCGGACACCGTCGCAGAACACCGGCCCCCGGCAGCGCCCGCAGGCACCGCGGTCGCGACGGAACCCCTCGTCGCGGGCGTCCTCGGCGTGGTCGGCACCACCTCGAATCGGTGGGTGGCGACCACCGGGTCCGACGCGAACGACGGGTCCCAGGCGCGTCCGTGGAAGACGATCCAACGGGCCGTCGACCTGACCCCGGCCGGCGGCGTCGTCACGATCCGCGGCGGAACGTACGCGTCGTTCGCGATCCGGCGTTCGGGCCTCGTCGTCGAGGGTGCGGCAGGTGAGGTCGCCATCGTCTCAGGCGGGAATTACGTCGTCCAGGTCAAGGGTGTCACGAGCGCGACCGTTCGGCGCCTGACGATCGCCAACGCACCCAACCAGTGGGGCTCGGGCGTGCGCGTGGACACGAGTCAGAACGTGTTGATCGAGGGCAACCTCATCCGCGACAACCGGAGCTTCGGGATCAAGGTAAAGGACGCCACGAACGTCCGGATCGTCAATAACGAGATCCGCAAGAACAACACCGGCATCGAGCTCAGCGGGGCCGTGGGTGGGGCGCTGATCACCTCGAACCGGATCCATCACAACGACCGGATGGTCACCAGCTCACGCGGCGGCAACGGGCTCGTGTTCACGAAATCGAACGGCACGGTAACGGTGACGAACAACAGGCTGTGGGGTAATCGGGCCAAGCACCTGACGGACAGTGGCTACGACGGTGGAGCATTCGAGGTCTACGGGGCTTCGGACCTGAGGATCATCGCCAACGAGATGTGGGACAACAACAACGTGATGGAGACCGGTACCGACAGCACGGCGCCGTGCAACAGGATCACCTTCACCCGCAACATCGCCTACGGCGCGGGTACCGTACCGGGTGAGACCCAGGGGCTCATCCTCCGCTGCGCCGGCTCCAGCCTCTTCGCCCACAACACCTTCGACGGGCTCGATACATTCGCGTTCTACGTGAGCGGCTCAGGCTCCTATGCGGGCTCGATCGCCGGTCTCCGGATCGAGAACAACATCGTGGCCCACGGACGGGCGTACAGCATCGGCAAGCTGGTCCCGACCAGCGTCGTCATCGACTATGGCCTCGTCCAGCCCGGTGGCTCCGCCCCGTACGCCAGGTACGTCGCCTTCGTGGAGGGGCGCGGCAACACCACCAGCCTGGCCGAGTTCCGCGCCTGGACCGGCTACGAACGGCATGGCCTCCAGGCCGATCCGAGGTTCGTCGATCCCGCGAAGCGCAATTACCGGCTCCAGACAGGGTCGTCCGCGATCGACCGGGGAATCGTGGTCGTCAGCGACGCGTTCGTCGGGCCGGCCCCGGATCTTGGCCGATTCGAATGGCTCGGTGGCGCTTGAGCACACCGCAGAAATACGGAGATCGCCTGATGGACGACGATCACGGCACCCGAGCATGATCGGCGACATGTTCGAATTCGTCGCCTTCCTCGGGATCTTCGCAACTGCCGCGGTCATCGTGCGTCGAGCCCTCGACACGAAGATCGACCGGCGGAACGCCACGTTGCTCGCCCGCCGCCATGATCTGGACGACGACACCGCGGCCCGCCTCTACGAGCTGGCCCGTCGGGATGGTTTCGGGTCGGCGTGGGACGAGGTGGTCGAGCACCCGGTCCCGGTCGGCCAATCGCAGCGCCGGCCCGTGAAGCCGCCCGCGCGGAAGCTCGCCGAGCGTCACCGGGCCTGACCGCGGCTGCGGCCTCGAAGCCGCTCGCCCAGCCCGAAGAGCGTGACGGGCACTCGATCGGGTTCCGGGACGGGACCCTGTAGAGTTGCCGCCGTGTTCGACCAGGCGCGTTCCAACGACCCCGTCGTCTCCGTGGTGATCTGCGCCTATACAGAAGCGCGGTGGACCGACCTGCTCGCGGCGATCGACTCGATCCGTGTCCAGCGCGACCGTGTTCCGCTCGAGATCATCATCGTCATCGACCACAATCCGGCTCTGCTGGAGCGCATCCGCGCTCAGGGCCCCGATCTGCGCGTGACGGACAATCGCGAACAGCGCGGCCTGTCGGGCGCCCGCAACAGCGGACTCCGGCTGGCAACGGCCGGGATCGTGGCGTTCATGGATGACGATGCGATCGCGAACCCGGACTGGCTCGAGCGCCTCGTCGCCGCCTATGACGACCCTGCGGTCGGGGGTGCCGGTGGCACGATCGATCCGATCTGGGAGACGGCACGGCCGAGCTGGTGGCCGGTCGAGTTCGACTGGGTCATCGGCTGCACCTACCGCGGGATGCCGGAGGGACGCGCCGTCGTCCGCAACCTGATCGGCTGCAACATGTCCTTCCGGCGCGACCTTCTCCACGAGCTTGGCGGCTTCGTCCACGGCATCGGCCGGATCGGGACGCGGCCGCTCGGCGCCGAGGAGACCGAGCTGTCGATCCGCCTCGGTCGACGCTGGCCCGAGCGATCGATCATCTACGAGCCGGCAGCCGGCGTCCGCCACCGAGTGCCCGCGAGCCGGTCGAACTTCCGCTACTTCCGGTCGCGTTGCTACGCCGAGGGCCTGTCGAAGGCGGCCGTTGCGAAGCTGGTCGGCGCCGGGAACGCGCTGGCGACGGAGCGCGGTTACGCGGTGCGGACGCTGGGCGGCGGAGTACTGAACGAGCTCGGGCGGGGGCTCCGTGGCGACCGCACCGGGATCGGGCGGGCCGGCGCCATGGTCGCCGGCCTGGCCATCACGACCGCGGGCTACATCGTCGGGCGAATTGCCGCCCGGCCGCTGCCGGCCGCAGGCGGCACGCCGTGAACTCGACGGTGACCGGTTACGTGCTCGAAAACCTTGCCCAGACGCCGGGCCAGGCCCTGGCCGCGGCGCCCGGCGGACTGCTGGTCGGGCTGCTCATCGTCGTCCTCCTCGTCCGCGTTCTCGTGGTCGTCGGCGGCGCGCCGTCCGCTCGGTCGGTGGTGCGGACGCTCGATATCGCTGCGGTACCGCTGTTCATCGCCCTGGCCTTCATTCTGTCGGCCCGGGTGCTCGAGATCCTTCCGCTTGGCTGACCGAGCGACTGTGGCGGCAACGGCGGCTTCTGGTGCCTCTGCCCACGTCGGGCCCGGTGGCGACGCGGCCGAGACGACAACGCGGCGTCGGCGCAGGTCGCTGGCGAACGTCGACGTTGGCGCGGTCCGCGTCGCGATCGGACTGCTCGGCGGCCTCTTCATGGCCGAGCTCGTGACGATCGTCGGCGGCGCCGGGCCCGGGGTCCTCGCGCATGTGCTCCTTCTCGTCGTCGTGGCCATGCTCTCGCTTCGGATGGGCTCGACGCAAACCCACCGTCTCCTCCTGTCCCTCGGGATGCTCCCGCTGGTCCGGATTGTCAGCCTGGCGGTCCCGGCCGCGATCATCCCGATCCAGTACTGGTACCTCCAGATCGGGCTGGCAGGCCTCGAAGGCGTACTCCTCGTGCTACGGCGACTCGACCTGACCTTCAAGGACCTCGGCCTCCAGCGGACGCGCGGCGCTGAGGTGGCCGTCGTGACCGCAATCGGGGCCGCGCTCGGCCTGCCCGCCTACCTGATCGCGGGCCGGCTCGACCTCGGCGGGGGCGGCGGCGCGATCGGCCTTGCGCTGAGTGCCGCGATCGTCATCGTGTTCGTCGGGTTCTTCGAGGAGATCCTGTTCCGCGGCCTCATCCAGTCGGCCGGCACCGCGCTCTTCGCGCGCGGCGGAATCGCGCTGAGCGTCGCGGCCACGACCGTGATGTACGCGGCCTCGCTCAATCCCAGGTATGTCGTGTTCATGGCCCTGGTTGCGGTGTTCCTCGGCGTCGTGACGCGGCGCTCTGGTTCGATCGTCGCGCCGATCGGCGCGCACGCCGCGCTGGCGGTGGTCCAGCTGGTCATCCTGCCGATCGTGCTGCCGTGATGCCGCCCTCCCGGGCGGCGGCCGGGCCGCAGCCGCCGCTCGCCGAACCAGCCGACAACGAGGGCTTCCGGATCTGGATCCCCGTTCCCATCGCTGCACTGGGAGCCCTGCTGACCGTGGCGGCCGGCCTGCTCGTCCTGGGTCCGGGTGTCGCCGGCTCGATGCTCGTCCTCGCGTTCTTCGTCTTGCTCCCCGGGCTGGCCGTCGTCAGGCTCCTGGGGCTGCATGACGCGCCGCTGGAGGTCGTGCTCGGCATCGCCCTCAGCTTTGCGATCGCAGGGTTGGTGTCGGTGATCCAGGCGTACTTCGGGGGCTGGTCGCCGACCCTCACCCTCGGTGTCCTGGTCGCGACCACCGTCGCGGCCGTTCTCGCCCCGCTCGTCGCGTCGCTCGTCCAGGCGCGACGGCCCCGGTCATCCGACCTCATCTCGCCCGTTGCCGGGTCGCGCGTCGCCTGGCCGTCGCCCGCGGCTCGATCTGTCGACTCGCCGGCTTCGGTCGGGGCGGAGCGGAGGGCCGCGACGGCGCCGATCGCCGTCGTCCCCGGGGCGTCGTTCCCTCCACTCGGCTCCCTTCCTGGGATGGTCGCGCCGCGCGTGCCAGCCACCGTGGCTCCCCCGCCGACCGTCATGTCGGCCGCGCCGGCTCAGGAATCGCCGGCCGCGGCGGTGTCGGCCCCCGTTGCGCCGATCGATCCGGCGCCGGCTCCCCGCCCGAGCCGGGCTCGGTCACGGGCGGCATCGGATCTGCCGCCGCCCCCACCGGTCGCGATCATCCGGAAGCGGCCCAAGCCGGCATCGGGCTCGGCGCCCGCAGGGACCAAACTCGGGGCCCGCCCGAATCGCGCCACGCTCTCCGCGATCAACCAGATCGTCGATGACCTGGCCGACGACCGCGATGAGACCCAGTCATGAGGACGATCGCGGTCACGAACTCGAAGGGCGGCAGCGCGAAGACGACCACGACCGTGAACATCGGGGCGGCCCTCGGGGAGCTCGGCTATCGCGTCCTCGTCATCGACATGGACCCGCAGGGCTCCACAACGGCGTGGCTCGGGGTCGAGGGGGACGTCGACGGCGTCGCGGAAGCCATCGAGGGCCGTCGATCCCTCGCCGAGCTGCTCTACGAGACCACCGCGCCGGGGGTCGTCCTCGTCGCGGCGTCCCCCACCCTCGTGGTGTCGGACCCTCGTGAGGAGACGAAGATCGCCCTCGGGTTCATGCGCGCGATGGATCGACTCCCCGCCCTCTGGGACGTCGTTCTCGTGGACTGCCCGCCCTCGCTCGGCTACCTGGCCATCGCCCCGCTGAGCGTCTGCCAGGAAGTCCTGATCCCGGTCGAAGCGCACGTGCTCGCGGTCACGGGGCTCGGGGCGATGCTCGAGACGATGGCTCGCGTGCGACGGCGCCTCAATCCCTCGCTCCGCCTCGCCGGGGTCCTGGCCTGCCGGGTGAACCGCACGACGCACGCCCGTGAGATCGTCGCCGGACTCCAGGAGCAGTTCGCCGACTCGTTCATGAAGACCGCGGTCCGGGACAGCATCCGCCTCGCCGAAGCACCGTCGTATCAGCTCCCGATCACGCTCTATGCGAGCAAGTCGACGGGCGCCCAGGACTACCGAGCCGCGGCGCTCGAATTGATGACCGGCTGGCCCGCGCCGGAGGCGCCGCGGCGGTCAGTCACGGTCGAGCTGGGGCAGGTCGAGGTCGGCGGTTCGAATGGTGGCGACCCCGTCCGCCGGTCTCGTCTCGGGCGGATCGTCGCCGCGGTCACGGGCGATCGCGTCCAGGAGCCTGAGGGTGTCGAGCGGCCGGATCGATGACCCGTAGGCATCCGCGCTGAGTCAAATATCTGACACCCGATCGCGTGCCGGTGCGGGTGAGCAACACTAAGGGCCTTCGACTCCGAGCCGCCACTTGTGAGTGCACCGGACCGCCATTAGCATCCCTTCAATCATCTGATCGTCAGCAGTCGGCACTTCACCGGACACGGCTGGTTCGCCGACACTATGGACTTATCGATTCAGGGTAGTTGGTGGTCGAGGTGGCTTCGGGTCACCTCGAACATCGGGGGTACGAGTCAACGGTGGGGTTTGCCGATGTCGCCCGTGTCGCGCGATCGGCCAGTCTCTCCGAACCTGAATAGCGGTCTGTGTCCGTGATCAGCGCGCGCACGGCATGGCCAGGAATAGGAGCACGACGTTGCCCAGGGGAGGACGTTCGTTCGGTCGGGTGACTGTGGTGATCCCGGCCAAGAACGAAGCACGCAACATTGGATGGGTCCTGGAGAGGATCCCCGTCGGGGTGGACGAGGTCGTCCTCGTGGACGGTCGCTCGACGGACGGCACGGTGGAAGTGGCACGCCGGATCCGGCCGGACATCGTCGTCGTGCGCGATGACGAACCGGGCAAGGGAGCGGCACTTCGCGCCGGCTTCCGGGCCGCGACAGGCCGGTACGTGGCGATGATCGACGCCGACGGGAGCATGGATCCGGGCGAGATCACCGGAATGATCCATCTGCTCGAGAGTGGCTACGACCTCGTGAAGGGCTCGCGCTTCGCGCCCGGCGGCGGCACGGCGGACATGTCGGTCCTGCGATCGGCCGGGAATCGGGCCCTGCTGGAGTTGGCGAACGTCCTGTTCGGGGCATCCCACACAGACCTCTGCTACGGATTCGCGGCGTTCCGTCGGGCGCAGATCCTTGCACTCGACCTCGACGCCGTCGGGTTCGAGATCGAGACCCAGCTCTTCCTGCGTGCGACGCGGCAGGGCCTGCGAGTCGCCGAGTTCCCGAGTTTCGAGGCTCCTCGCCGCTTCGGCACGTCGAACCTGAACACGTTCCGCGACGGCTGGCGCGTGCTCAAGTCGATCTTCCGCGAGCGCCGCAGACCGGTGGAGCGCGCGATGGTCGGACTGCCGATCGAGACCGAATCGGTCGGGATCCCGATCGACTCGGGCGTGCGAGACGTCGCGGCGCGAGTCCACGATCACGCCTACGCGCTGGCCTCCCGGACCGTGCCCGCGTCGGCGGAACCGATCGGGGAGTAGCCTGGGCGTCGGGCGGGTGCCCGGCGGTCAGTCCGCTGCCGTCGTTCCAGTGACGCCGTCGGAGAGCCGCTCCTCGTAGCGCTGGTCGCGCCAGGCGAGGGCCGCCTTCAGGCCGTCGCGCCGGACGATCCCGTCGAACTCGCGCGCGGTCGCGCTCATGTTCACGAACGACTGGAGGTCGAGGCCCATCTCGACCGCGGTCGCGAATCCGGCCGCGTCCATGACCCGGTTCAGCATCAGCTTCGTCGGGGCCATGACGTCTGGCGGGACGCGGGCGAGCTTCGAAGCCAGTGCGTCCACCTCCCTGGCCAGCCGCTCCGCGGGCACGACCCGGTTGATCAGGCCGATCCGTTCGGCATCTGCAGCGTCAATCAGGTCGCCGGTGAGGAGCAGCTCGCGCGTCCGCTTCTGACCGATCACGAACGGCATGAGGAGGGTCACCGGCGCCGATCCGAAGCGGATCTCCGGCTCGCCCAGCTGCGAGCCCTCGGCCGCGACGATGAGGTCGCAGGCCATCGCCAGCTCGAGGCCGCCGGCGAGGGCGTACCCGTGGACCTGGGCGATGACCGGCTTGGGGCACGACCAGACCGCCAACGTCGCCTCGACGTCGCGGGCGAGGACGTCGCGCCAGTCCCACGCGGTCTCCGGAGCAGCCTCGGACAGGTCATAGCCGGAGCAGAACGCCCGTCCCGCACCGGCGATCACGATGACCCGGACCGCCTCGTCCGCGGTGGCGGAGGCGATCGCCGCGGTCAGCGCTTCGCGCAGCTCG
>JANLYK010000325.1:0-22469 GCA_031365595.1 Chloroflexota bacterium
GTCATCGCGATCCCCGAGGGAGGACCCGGCTTGGCCGCTGACCATCGCGAATCGATCGACAACCTCGACGCCCTGCTGGAGGCCCTGCCCCGCGAGATCGTCGAGGCCGTCCATGCGCTGCCCGAGAAGGAAGCGCTGATCGAGGTCGTCCTGGACCTGGGCCGCCGCCCGGAGGCGCGCTTCCCCGACAGCGAGGTGATGCTCCTCGATCGCGAGATCAGCGAGGCCGACATCGCTCACGTCGTCGAGCACATCGGCAGCTTCGGCGACGACAACCGGGCCGGGATCGAGCGGACGCTCCATCGGATCAGCGCCATCCGCAACCGGAACGGCAAGATCGTCGGGCTGACCTGCCGGATCGGGCGGGCGGTGTACGGCACGATCGAGATCATCGAGGACTTCGTCGAGAGCGGGAAGTCGATCCTGATCATGGGCCGGCCGGGCATCGGCAAGACGACGATGCTCCGCGAGGCGGCCCGCGTCCTGGCCGACGACATGGGCAAGCGGGTCGTCGTCGTCGACACCAGCAACGAGATCGCGGGCGACGGGGACATCCCGCATCCGGCGATCGGCAAGGCCCGCCGGATGCAGGTCCGCACGCCGTCGATGCAGCACGAGGTGATGATCGAGGCCGTCGAGAATCACATGCCCCAGGTGATCGTCATCGACGAGATCGGGACGGAGCTCGAGGCCCAGGCCGCCCGAACGATCGCCGAACGGGGCGTCCAGCTGATCGGGACGGCCCATGGCAACAACCTCGACAACCTGATGCTCAACCCGACCCTGTCCGACCTGATCGGCGGGATTCAGAGCGTCACCCTCGGCGACGAGGAGGCGCGCCGCCGGCGGACCCAGAAGAGCGTCCTCGAACGCAAGGCGCCGCCGACGTTCGACGTGATCATCGAGATCATCGATCGCGAGCGGGTCACCGTCCACGCCGATGTCGCGGAGACCGTCGACGCGATGCTCCGCGGCGAGCAGGTGGCGGCCGAGTTGCGCTGGCGCGACGAGGAGGGCGTCCATCGCTCCCAGGCCCGGCCCCGGCCGTCGCCCCGCGAACAGCTCGGCACAGAGCGGTTTGCCGGGCTCGTCGGGTCGGGCCAGCCGTGGCGGATGGAGCCGGGCTGGCGCGGCGACGGCAGCTACCGCGGTGGGTTCCGCGATGCGGCCGCTGGCGGTGGCTCCGCGGCGGGCGCGGGAGGCGGCGCGGGCTTCCGGTCCGGCTATCGCCCGGGTGCGAGTGGCGGCTGGCGCCAGACTCGGGGCGGCTCCGGTCGTGAGCATGCCCCGCGCGGCAGCCAATCGGAGGGTGGCGTATCGGGCCAGATGCCCGGTGAGCGATTCGCCCTGCCTCCGTCCGGACGCGCCGGCCGGCTCGACGACCCACCGTTCGTCAGCGGCGACATCGCCGATCGCGGCCCGCTCGAGCGTGGCGCGCCGGCGGTCGTCGACACGCGCGCCAAGGACGCCCGCGAGCTCGAGCGCCAGAAGGCGTGGCGCGACCAGGCGAGCCGGGCACTGATCGCCCACAACGCCGAGGAGGGCCTCGCCCCGGTCAACGCCGACGACCTCGACGATGACGACGACGCATCCCTGCCGATCGGGATCGAGGAAGGTGAGCGCGGGGAGGCCCTGCTCGTGCCCGGCGGCTCGCCCCTGCCCACGCTCCGAGTCCTGCCCCAGGGGATCAGCCGGAAACGGCTCGAGGCTGCGATCCGCGACCTCCAGCTGCCCGTCCACATCGCCCGCGACGTCGACGAGGCGGACGTTGTCATGACCCTCCGCAACGAATACAAGCAGAAGACGCCGATGCTCCGCGAGGCCGAGGAGCGGGCCCTCCCGATCTACGTCCTCAAGTCGAACACCGTGCCCCAGATGCAGTCGAGCCTGACCTCGATCTTCTCGCTCGAGATCGACCCCCGCGAGGCCGCCTTGCGCGAGGCCGAGGAGGCCATCGGGATGGTGATCCACGGCTCGGAGGCGGTCGAGCTGGCGCCCCAGAACGCTTACATCCGGCGGCTCCAGCACCAGATGGCCGAGCGGGCCAATCTCGTCTCCCGATCGCGCGGGCGGGAGCCCTACCGCCGGGTCCGGCTCTACCCCGACGCCGCCCGGCCCGCATGGCGCTGAGGGCGACGTGACCGACGCCGTGTCCGCTCCGACGCCACGTCTCGGCCGGCTGCACCCCCACAACGTCGTGATCGACGTCGCCGATCACGACGTCGTCGTCCCGTTCTGGGAGGCGGCCCTCGGCTGGACCGTTCATCGGATCAACGAGCAGTTCGTTGGTCTGCGCGCGCCGGCCGACGAGCAGATCGGATTCGACATCCTGTTCCAGAAGGTGAAAGAGCCGAAGGTCGGCAAGAACCGGGCTCACATCGACTTCGACGCGGACGACATGGATGCAGAGGTGGCGCGGCTCGTGGGCCTGGGCGGCACGATCCGCAACCAGCACAGTCTCGGCACGTTCCGCTGGACGATCGTGGCCGACCCCGAGGGCAACGAGTTCTGCGTCACGATCCGATGATCGCCATCGAGGGCGGCCCCGGAATCGACGTCGGCCTCCCGATCGACTTCGGGGGGCCGCGTTCGCGGCCGCGGCTGGAGCGCGCTGGCGGGAGCGACTGCCTCGTCGTCCTGTACGACCGCGATTGTGGCCTGTGCACCGCGTCGGCTCGGGCGTTGCGCCGCTGGGACCGCCACGAACGGCTCGAGATGCTGCCCCTCCAGGACGCGGCTCGCTCCGACGTTCCGGCCGTGGCTGCCGCGGGACGGGAGCTGCCGTTGACTGCCGCCCTGCACGTCGTCGACGAGGCGAGTGGCTCGATCCAGGCCGGCGGCGCCGGGGTGCTCGCGATCGCCGCCGTGCTGCCGGGTGGCTGGATCGTCCGGCCGTTCGCGGCGATCCCACCGTTCCGGTGGGCGGTCGGACTGGGTTACGGGCTTGTCGCCCGCAACCGGCACCGGATCGGGCGCTGGCTGCGCCTCGAGGGGCCCGCCTGCGAGGTGCCGCGATGACCAGCGACGCGGCGTGGCGGGTCGGGCTCCGGCGGTTGACCCGGGTGTTGATCGGATACGGGATCGTGGGCCTGCTCGTTGCCGCGCTCGGGATCGCTGCGCTGTTCGTCGGCCTCGGCCGCGTCAACGGCCTCTCTGACCGGCTCCGCAATGACGTGGGTGGCGTCGCCCGGGCCATGGAGCGGACGGCGACGGTCCTCGACGATGCCGCTGCCACGGCGCGCGGCTTCGGTTCGACGATCGACAGCAGCACGACCGCGCTCTCGACCGCCGCCGGTGACCTGCGCGCGATCGTGCCCCAGCTGCGCAGCATCGAGACCCAGGCGAACGCGATCAGCATTCTCGGCAGCCAGCCGCTCGCTCCGATCGCCGGGCTGTTCGGCCAGATCGCCGGCCAGCTGTCTGACCTCGATACCCAGCTCGACGGGATCGCGACCAACCTCGGCGGCAACCGGTCCGCGCTCGACGCCAATGCGGCGTCGCTGGCCGCGCTCGCGACGGAGACGCGGTCGCTCGGCGACCGGCTCGGCGGCGACGCGCTGCCCGGCGCCGTCGACGATGCCCGGCTGCTCCTCATCGCGATGCTCGGGATCGGCACGCTCGGCGCTGCCGTGCCCGCCGTCGGAGCCCTGCTGGTCGGCCTCTGGCTGCGCCGAACCTACCGGGCCGAGGCGGCGTAGGGCGCGGCCAGCTCGCTCAGCCGCCGCCGCTCCGCCGGGGGACCGACGAACGGGATGTCGGTGTGGGCGAAGTCGTCGCCCTTGAACAGCAGCGGCTGTTCCGCGGAACGAGGGCGGGTCAGGCTTGCGCGGCTACCCGCAGGTCGGCGCTGCCGTCGCCCTGCTCGCCCCACCACTCGGCGTGCTCCGCCTGAAGCCGGATCAGGCTCACGTTGGGGTCCTCGGGGCCGTTCGGAAACCACTGCTTGAGCTCGTCGAGCCAGTGGCGCTTCTTGAGCTCGAGGTCGGTTTCGACCGACGCCCGACCGCTGACCGAGATGAACGTGTAGTCCTCGCCGGCGCGGTAGGCCGTGACCGCGTTCGGGTCGCGCTCGAGCTCGGCCACCAGGCGGCCGACGCTCGGGGCGAAGAACCACGAATCGCCGTCGAACTCGACCTGGCTGTTGTTCGACATCGGACGGGAGTGGAGCTGGCCGCCCTCACCGCGGGTGGTGAGCTGGCAGATGTCGATCTCCTTCAGCCACCGGGCGATCTGCGCGATGGCCTCGCGGCTCTGGGTCTCGGTCATGACGGTTCCTCGCGTGGTCTGGCTGGTCGTCCCGGGCACAGGTTCGGCGAGGCAGGGCGCTGCAACCGTCAACGAGACAACCCGGCGCGATTCATCGCCGTGACACCGCGACCGTCGGGTCAGTGCTCCGTGGCGCCCGTGAACGTCCAGCCCTCGATCCGGACGGCCGGCACGAGGACGCCGCCGAAGTCGCCGCGGAGCGTCCGCCGCTCGCGGCCCACGGCGACGACACCCGCCAGCGCCGCGAGGTAGCTCTGGGTGAAGCGCAGGTTCCGGACCGGTCCGACGATCTGTCCGTCGCGCACGAGGAACGTCCCGTCGCGGGTCATCCCGGTCACGATCGCGAGCTTCGGATGGACCGGGTTCGTGTAATGGAATCGGGTCACGAGCAGGCCGCGCTCCATCTCCCCGACGAGGGCGTCGCGGGCCGTCGAGCCGGCCGACATCACCATGTTCAGCGGGAACGGCCCGTACGAGTTCGGAGCGGGCAGGCCGTGACCGGTCGACGACCCCCCGTCGCGGGCCGCGGTCTGGGCGTCGTAGACGACGTCCCGGCAGACGCCGCGCTCGACGAGGACGACCTTCTGCTTCGCGACGCCCTCGTAGTCGAAGGCCATCGGCAGGGCGCCGGGCTCGGTCGCGTCGTCGACGATCGTGACGAGCTCGCTCCCGATGACCTTGCCGGGCTCGGCGAACGAGCGCTCCTCCTGGACGGCGAGGGCACTGAAGCCCACGTAGCCGAGCAGCGACAGGATGTCGACGACGGCCGGCTCTTCGAGGACCACGGTCCAGTCGCCCGGATCGACCGACACCGGCATCGCCGACGCCCGGGCCTTCTCGGCGGCCTCGCGTCCGACGGCCGCTGCATCGATCGTCGACGCGTCGACCGACGCCTGCTCGGCGTAGCCGTTCCCGCCGTCGGGGCCCATGTGGACGGTCAGGAGCTGAGCGGTGGTTCGCCGCTGAGTGGCCCGGATGCCCTTCGAATTCGCGACCGCGAGGTGCTCGGCGGCGGTGGAGAACGAGCCGAAGGCCCGGACGCCGGCCGCATCCGCCGCGGCGATGACCGCCCGGACGCCCTCGGCCCGCATCTCCGGGGTGGCGCCCGCCGTCGCCTCGGACCACGCCGCGGCGATCTCGTGGATCGGCGTCGGCTCCGGCAGGCCGCCCCAGTCCTCGAGCTCGGCCGAGTTCCGGGCGATCGCGCTCGCGGTCTCGGCCAGCCGGCGGAGGCCCTCTTCGTCGAGCCGGTTGGAGCTGGCGACCCCGACCCGCTTGCCGATTGCGACCCTGAGATTGATCGAGCCGTTCGTCTCGGCGACATTCTGGTGGATCTCGCTGTTCGCGAATCGGGTCAGCTGGGCCCGCTCGTCGGACACGAGCGCCTCGACCTCGGTGCCGCCGGAGGCCTGAGCGAGCGCGACCGCCCGCTCGGCGATGGCAAGCGTGTCGAGGGGCGCGGGAGCGGGGCTTACCACTTGCCGACCCCGACCTGGACGTCGCGGAACCGCGCCCCCGAGCAGCCGTGGCCGACGTGGCCGCCCTGGCCCGGCTCGCCCTTGCCGCAGTTCGGCGTCCCGAGCATCACGTAGCTCGAGGCGTCACCGACCGCGTCGAGCGACCGCCAGAACTCGTACGTGATCCCGGTGTAGGTCGGGTTCTTGAACAGCCGGCCCTTCTTGCCGCCCTTGATCTCGTAGGCGACCTCGGTCGCGAACTGGAAGTTCAGGCGCCGGTCGTCGATCGACCAGGAGCGGTTCGAGGCGAGGTACAGCCCGTCGTCGGTGTCGGCGACGATGTCGTCGAGCGACATCCCCGGGCGGGGAACGAGGTTGACGTTGGTCATCCGGATCAGCGGGATCCGGTTCCAGCCGTCGGCGCGCATCGCCCCGCCCGACTGGCGCCCGATCCGCGGCGCCGTCTCGCGGCTCGAAAGATACCCGACGAAGACCCCGTTCTCGACGAGGGGCACGGCCTGGGCAGCGACGCCCTCGTCATCCCAGCCGAACGTGCCCATCCCGCCGGGCGCGGTCGCGTCGGCGACGATCGTCACGAGGTCGCTCCCGTAGCGGAATCCCTCGTCGAGCTTGTCGGTCGTGAGGAAGCTCGTTCCGGCGTAGCTGGCTTCGGTGCCGTAGACCCGATCGAGCTCGGTCGGGTGGCCGCAGGACTCGTGGATCTGCATGTACAGCTGCGACGGATCGAGGATCACGGTGAACCGGCCGGAGGGGCACTGGGGCGCCGTCAGCAGGGCAACCGCCTCCTCGGCCAGCGGTCCGGCTCGCCCGGCCAGGTCGAGGCCGCGGACGTACTCGTAGCCGGCCGCCCGGAACGGGCCGCCGTCGGCGTCGGGGTAGGTGCGGCGCTGGTGCTCGTCGCCCGCGATCGCGTTGACCTCGATTCCGGCCCCTACATGGGTGAAGGTCTGCTCCGTCCAGCTCCCGTCGGTCGCGCCGAACGTTCTCGTCTCGCGCTGGGCGTCGTAGCGGGTCTCGGTGAAGGCGACACCGTCCACGGTTCGGGCGGCCTCGTCGGCGGCGAGCAGGTGCCCGATCTTCTCCTCGAGCGGAACGGCGAACGGATCCTCCTCGATCGGTGTTTCGTAGGTGCCGTGGGCCGGCGGCCGATCGTCGAGCCGGACCCGGTCGCGCAGCGCGGTGGCGCTCGCCTTGGCGATCCGGACCGCGTCCGCCGCGACCCGGTCGGCCTCGTCAGAGGTGAGGCGGGAGCTGCTCGCGAAGCCCCACGCGCCGTCCACGAGGACCCGGACCCCGAAGCCCTCGCTCTCGCCGGCCGCCACCCCCTCGACCCGGCCGGACTTCACGGCGATCGACTCTTCGCGGCGGTGCACGACCCGGACATCGGCGTACGACGCGCCAAGCTGGACGGCCGTGTCGAGGGAGCGGTCGCTCAGGTCACGCATCGGGGCGGAACGGTAGCAGAGGGTTGCGATCCGGCTCGCTCGGGCGTTTGCCGTATCGCCGGTGGCGGCAGCGGTTCCGGCCAGAGTTTCATGGACGGAACGTTGGGTCAGGCTTGTGGCCGCTCCGCGGTTCATGAGCGGAGCGTC
Organism: Chloroflexota bacterium; assembly: GCA_031365595.1. GTDB lineage: Bacteria > Chloroflexota > Limnocylindria > Limnocylindrales > CSP1-4 > CF-46. Next base: position 7,337 of record JANLYK010000325.1, read on the forward strand.
CACGCTCAGGGCTGTCGTTGCAGACCCTGTCAGGACCGTGTCGGACAGGGATTGTGGCCATGGATCGGGCCGAACGTTCCACCGGTGGGAATCTGGCCACATCGACCGTGCCCGCCAGCTCGAACTACAGAACTGGATTCCCGGCCAGCGCCTGCCAGGTCAGGACGAGCCCGAGGCCGAGGACGGCGATCGAAGCGAGCAGGGGGGCCGCTGCGGCGAGCCGGCCGAAACTCGAGTGGCGGGGTATCCGGTCGAGGCGCCCGCGGGCGACGATCATCGTCAGGCCAACGCCGGTCATGACCGCCGCCATCCCGAGGCCGAAGGCGATGACGAGGACGAGCCCGAACGCCGGCCGGCCGGCGGCGATCGACCCGAGCAGGATGAGCAGCGCCGACGTCGACGGGATCAGGCCGCCGGCCAGGCCCAGGACGAACAGGCCGCGCCACGACAGGGTCGCGTCTTCTGCCGGGAGGTGGCTGTGGCGAATGCGGCCATGGCTGTGCTCGCCGGGTGCGGCCTCGTGCGGGTGCTCGTGCTCGCCGACGTGCGCGTCGTCCGCGTCCGGATGGGCGTGCGCGTCGGCCGCGTGCGAATGGGCGTGCTCGTCGGCCGCGTGCAAATGGGCGTGCTCGTCGGCTGCGCCGCCGCCGCCACCGACCCGGCCGCGCCGCCGGCGGACCTCGCCGGTCAGCATCCAGGCGCCGATCGCGACGATCGATACCGCGGCGATCACCGGCGTCACCCGGTAGACGACGTCGGGCGGCAGCACGCTGCCCGCGCCCAGGATCACGAGGGCCAGGACCAGGATCCCGAGCGTGTGCGACACGGCGACCGACAACCCGAGCCCCACCGCATGGATCGCCGTGCCGCGCGACCCGACGAGATACGCCGCCATCAGCGTCTTGCCGTGGCCCGGGGTCAGGGCGTGCCCGGCCCCGATCACCACGGCTGTCGCGAGTGACGCGAGGAGCACGAACGGCGTCAGATCGGCCGAGCGAAAGATCGCCGGCAGCTCCCCGCCGACTCCGCCCGGCACATTGGCGCCGGGCGCCGCGGATGCGCCGGGAACCGCCGGCCCACCCGGCGCGGAGGTCGTGATCGGGGTGGCGCCGACACGGGCCGGGTCCAGGGTTGCCACGATCGTCGCCGAGCGGATGTCGAGCGGGGTGGCGATCAGGTCTGCGGGGTACGCGGTCAGCTTCAGGCTCGGGCTCGTCGCGGGCAAGCCGTTCGTGTCGAGGATCGTCCCGGCCCCCGTCGCGATGATCTCGCGCCAGCCGATTCGCTCGGCGTACGAGTCGTCGCCAAACGTGATCGTGGTCCGCGCGTCGATCGGCTCCGGGAGGGTCGCGCCGGCCCGGCACTCGAGGCGCAGGGTCGAGAGGCCACCGGCCCCCGGCGGAAACGCGACCGAGGCAGTCGCGATCGCCATCGGGAGCGGGGCCCCATCGCGGGCCAGGCGCACGCTCCGGCCGAGCGTCGCGCAGGTCGAACTCGCCCAGGCGGCGCTCTCCGCATCGTCGACCGACCCGTCCTCGTCGGCGTCCATCGATTGACGTTCCTGGAACGTCGGGATCTCGGCCATGTCGATGACCAGGTCGAGATCGATCCGGTCGGGGGCAACCCGCAGTTCGGCGTAGTGGTTGATCGTGAAGTTGCCGAGCGGGTGGGCTGCGGCCACGACGGGTAGCGCCAACCCCGCCAGCGCGGCGAGCGCGGCGGCGAGCAGTCGAGAGGCAACTCCGCGTCCCATGTCGGCGAGGGTACGTCCGTCGGGGTCCGTCGGATCAGGGGCGCGATCGATGTCCCGGGCCGTACACTCGCCTCGTGACCAGCCCGACGCCGTCGCCTCGCCGCGGCCGATTCATCACGATCGAGGGACCCGAGGGCGCCGGCAAGACGTCCCAGGCCAAGCGCCTCGCGGCCGACCTGCGCGCCCGAGGTCTGGCCGTTGTCGCCACGCGCGAGCCAGGCGGGACGGCGCTCGGGGAACGGATCCGCGAGCTTCTCCTCGCCCCATCAGCCACGCCGATCGATCCGCTCGCGGACGCCCTCCTGTTCAACGCCGCTCGCCGCCAGCTGATCGAGGAAGTGATCGAGCCGAGCCTCGCCGCCAGCACGACCGTGCTCTGCGCCCGCTTCGCCGACTCGACCCGGGCCTACCAGGGCTACGGTGGTGGGCTCCCGATCGACGAGCTCCAGCGCCTGGAGGACATCGCGACCGGCGGCCTCCGCCCAGACCTGACGATCCTGCTCGACCTGCCGGTCGAGATCGGCCTGGCGCGCAAGGCGCCGGACGACCAGACCCGGTTCGAGACCGGCTTCGACGTGGCCTTCCATCGGCGCGTGCGGAACGGCTTCCTGGCGATGGCCGTCGCAGAGCCCCATCGATTCGTCGTGCTCGACGCGACCGACGATGAGGAAGCCGTCGCGCGCCAAGTCCTCCGGGCGGTCGTGTCCGTCCTTGACTCGGCGGCCGTGGGAGGTCCGGCGCCCGACACGGAACACGGATTGAGTTCGAGTCCGAGTGAACCGAACCGGCCGACGGTGCGAACCACCTGATGACAGAGAGTCAGCCCGGCCCTCGCGGACGGACGGCGTCGCCCATCGACGATGCCGATCAGGCGGTGCTCGTCCTCGTCAGCGCCGGGCAGCTCGACGCCCTCCAGGAACTGTATGACCGGTACCGCACGATGGCCTACTCGATCGCATTGCGAATCACATCGGACGCCTCGCTCGCCGAGGACGTCGTCCAGGACGCCTTCATGGGCGTCTGGCGCAACGCCGGCCGGTACGTGACGGGCCGGGGCAGCGTGAAGACGTGGCTGCTCGCAATCGTCCATCACCGGGCGGTCGATGCCGTCCGCCGGCGCCGTCCGACGACCGAGCTGCCCGAGCGCGAGGACGTCCCGCCGCCGGCCCTCCAGCTGCCCGACATCTGGCACGACGTCGCCGCCGGGCTCGACCGCGAGGAGATCGCGGCCGCGATGGCGACCCTGTCGGACGTCCAGCGCGAGGCGATCGAGCTCGCCTACTGGGGCGGCTTGACCCAGCAGGAGATCTCGGCCCGGACCGGCGCCCCGCTGGGCACCGTCAAGAGTCGCGTCCGGCTGGGCCTGTTGGCGCTTCGCGAGGCGCTTGTCGGCGACGACGAGATCCGGGCCCAGTTGGGCCGGCAGGGCGCGACATGACCGAGCCGAGGATGATCTGCGACGATGCCCGCGACCTGGCCGCCGGCTACGTGCTCGGGGCGCTCGAGCGCTCCGAGGAGGCCGCCGTGCGCGACCACCTCGCGACCTGCCCCGAGCCGCACCCCGAGTTCGACGAGCTCGGCGGCGTCGTTCCGGCGTTCCTGGAGCTCGAGCTCGAAGGGCTCGAGCTCGTGGAGCCGCCGGCTGCCTTGGGCGAGCGGATCATGGCCGCCGCGGCGGCCGACCTGGCCGAGCGAGCCCGATCGGTCGGGACGACGACGGCCATGACGGCCGACTCCGCGCCCGCGCCGACGCCCGTGGCGCCATCGTCGCCCATCGCCTTCCCGTCGGCTGCCGAGCGGACCATTCGCGCGGAGCGGACCCGCAGTCGGACGAGCCCGCTCGACTGGGTCCTCCGGGTCGCCGCGGTCCTCGCGATCGTCGCCGTCGGGACGTGGGGCCTCGGTCTCCAGCGCCAGCTCGACGCCGCCCAGCGGTTCGACCAGGCGGTTGCCCGGGTCGTCGACGCGGCCGGCAAGCCCGGGTCCACGACGGTCGTCCTGACCGCCGCCACGGATCATCGCGGCAGTGGTATCGCCGCCGTCTCGTCGGACGGATCGGTGGTCCTCGCGATGCGCGACCTGCCCGCGACGAACGGCAGCCAGGTCTACGAGACGTGGGTGATCGTCGGGGAGCAGGCGCCGGTCGCGGTCGGCGGCTTCACGGTCGATGCCAACGGAACCGCCGGGTTCACGACGCGCCCCCAGGCTACGCCACCCGGCGCGGTCATCGCCTTGACCCTCGAACCGATGGCCGGCAACACCGCCCCGATGGGCCCGGTCGTCAGCTCCGGAGTGGCCGGAGCGTTACCCGCGACGACGAGCCGGATCGCTGGCCCGACCGTGGCCCTGGCCTGGAAGCCGGCGGTAGAGCAGACGGTCTGAGCGGCTCCCGGACGCCGCCTACGCGCCCGATATGTGCTATCGTGCCAAGACAACCGGACGTCCGGATGTCCCCGCACGACGGAGCGAGAAGTGCCTCGGATCGTCCTGGTCGGCGCCGGCAGCGTCGAGTTCACCCGGAACCTGCTCGGCGACATCCTCTCGTCGCCTGCCCTGGCGACGTCGGACATCGTCCTCCACGACATTGATCCGGAGCGTCTCGCCACGGCCGAGAAGATGGCCGTCTGGACGGCCGCGAGCCTCGGCGCCGAGCCGCGGATCTCCGCCCATCTCGATCGCCGTCAGGCCCTCCGGGATGCCGACTTCGTCGTCAATACGATCCAGGTCGGGGGCGCCGCCGCGACCCGGGTCGACTTCGACGTGCCGGCCCGATTCGGGCTCCGCTACACGATTGCCGACACGGTCGGCGTCGGCGGCGTGTTCCGCGGTCTGCGCACGATCCCGGTCGTCCTCGGCATCGCCCGTGACATGGAGGCCGTGTGTCCCGATGCCTACCTCCTGAATTACACGAACCCGCTCGCGATCCTCGTCCGGGCCGTGTCCGAGGCCACGTCGATCAAGGTCGTCGGCCTCTGTCACTCCGTCTTCTGGACGATCGATCGTCTCGCTGGATACCTCGGGCTGCCACGCGACGAAGTGGACTCGGCGACCGCCGGGGTCAACCATCACGCGTTCGTCCTGCGCCTTGAGCACCGCGGCCGCGATCTCCAACCGGAGTTGCGGGCGTTCGTCGAGGCCGGCCGGGCGCCCGACGACGACCTCGTCCGGGCGGACCTGTTCCGCCGGCTCGGCTTCTACCCGACCGAATCGTCGGAGCATCACGCCGAGTACAACCCGTGGTACATCGGCAAGCGCGACGTGTCCGGCGACGCGGTCGAGCGGTTCCACGTCCCGATCGGCGAATACCTCGACCGGGTCGCGCACAACCTCGATGAATACGCGGAGACGCGCCGGATGCTCGACGCGAGCGAGGACTTCGAGATCGAGCGGAGCGGCGAGTACGCCGCGACGATCGCCGAGGCGATGACCACCGGCGTGCCTGCCCGGATCGTCGTCAACGCGATGAACGGCGGGGCGCTGATCCCGAACCTCGACGCCGCGGCCTGCGTCGAGGTCCCCGGCCTGGTCGACGGGCTGGGCGTCCACCCGGTCGCGATGGGTGCTTTGCCGCTTCACCTTGCGGCGTACATCCGCTCGGCGGTCGACATGCAGGGCCTCACGGTCCGGGCGGCTCTCGACCACGATCGGGCCGCCATCGGCCACGCGGTGATGACCGATCCGATCGTCCAAAGCCACCTGACCCTCGACGATGCGTGGCGCCTGACCGACGAGTTCATCGAGGCCGAACGGCCGTGGTTGCCCAGGTGGCTCGGCGGCGCGGCCGCCGACTGAAGGAGGAGGACGAGATGAACACGCATCGATCCGCGCGGCGACCTCGGCGACTCCGGGGACCGATCGCGCTCCTGGGCGTTCTCGCATTGACGGTCGTGGCCTGCGGCGGCTCGACCGCCACGCCGTCCGGCGCGCCGAGTGCGAGCGCCCAGCCAGCGGCCAGCGAGGGTGCTTCGCCGGTCACGCCGTCGACGAGTCCCGGCTACACGGGTCCGGAGGCGACGATCACGTACTCGATCTGGGGCGACCCGGCCGAGATCAAGAGCCAACAGGCGGTCGTCGATGCCTTCCATGTCGTGAACCCGAAGATCACCGTGAAGGTCACCGTGTCCGACTGGGACACGTACTGGGACAAGCTCCAGACGGGAATCGCGGGCGGCGACGCGCCGGACGTCTTCGCGATGGACGGGCCGCTCTTCCCGGACTACCAGTCGCGGGACGTCCTGCTCGACCTCAAGCCCTTCATCGATCGTGAAGGCTACGACCTGGGCCAGCTCGCCGATCAGGCGGTCGGCGACTTCACGACGCCGGGCGGCCAGTTCGGCCTGCCGCGCGACCTCAACGTCATCGCCCTCTACTACAACAAGAAGATGTTCGACGCCGCCAGCGTCCCGTACCCCGACGCCACGTGGGACTGGGCGAAGCTCGTCGAGGTCGGCAAGAAGCTGACCGTCGACACCAACACGGACGGCAAGCCCGACCAGTGGGGCTTCTACACCGAGACGAGCGACATGGAGAACTACTGGTCCTCGCTCGTCTGGCAGAACGGTGGCGACATCCTGGCCGCGGATGGCAAGTCCACGCTCCTCGGGAGCGACCAGGCGGGCGGCGGGATCCAGTTCCTCCAGGACCTGATCTGGAAAGAGAAGGTCATGCCCGACCCGGCGATCTTCGCCGAGGTCGGTGACGCGTTCGAGCAGGGCAAGGCGGCCATGGAGGCCAACGGCTCGTGGCTCGTCCCGACCCACGTCGCGGCCGGGATCGATCTCGGGATCGCTCCGCTGCCCAGGGGCCCGGCCGGCCAGGCGACCTCGATCAATCCGACGGGGTCGGTCATCTTCGCCGGCACAAAAAGCCCGGAAGCGGCCTGGGAGTTCGTGAAGTACCTCGCCAGCCCCGCCGCCCAGTCCAAGCTGATGGAGCTGCGCGCGTCGCTGCCCGCCAACAAGGAAGTCCTCGCCGGTCCGTACGCGTCGTCGTTCGATGGCGCCAAGGTGCTCGCCGACTCGCTCGGCTACGCCCATATCAAGCCCTCGTTCAAGGGCTACAACGACTTCACGACGATCCTCCAGACGGAACTCGACGCCAACGTGTTCATGGAGCCCAACAAGACCGCCCGACAGGCGATCGACGCGGTCCTGCCGCAGTTGAACGCCATCCTGACCGGCGGCTGACCGGCCCCGGCGGATCGGCGGAGTGAGCGCGAGCGAGCGTCGGCCGGCCCCACGCGGCTCCGGCCCGCTGGGCGGGGAATGGCGCTGGGCGCTGCTCTTCCTTGCCCCGACCCTGCTCGGGCTCGCCGTCCTGTCCGCCGGTCCGATCCTGGCGACGCTCGCGATCAGCCTCACCGAGTGGGACCTCCTGCGCGCCCCGACCTTCGTCGGCGTCGACAACTTCGTCGCCCTCGCGGACGACGACCGATTCGGCAAGGCGCTCAGGAACACGGCGTTCTACACCGTCGTGTCGGTGCCGCTCGGCATGCTCATCTCACTCGGTCTGGCCGTCGCCCTCAACCAGACCATCCGGGGAATCGCCTGGATCCGGACGGCCTACTTCCTGCCGGTCGTCACCTCGACCATCGCCGTTGCCCTCGTGTGGCAGTGGATCTACAGCCCGGACTCCGGCCTCCTCAACCAGGTCCTCGGGCTGTTCGGCGTCGCGCCCCAGCGCTGGCTGAGCAATCCGACCCTGGCCATGCCGGCGATCGTGGCGATGTCCGTGTGGCAGGGGCTCGGCACGAACATCATCATTTTCCTGGCTGGCCTCCAGGCGATCCCGTCGGAGCTGATCGACGCGGCGAGCGTCGATGGCGCCGGTCCCTGGGCACGGTTCCGAAACGTCGTCCTGCCGCTCCTGACCCCGAGCATCTTCTTCACGGGCGTTCTCAGCCTGATCGGGAGCTTCCAGGTCTTCGACCAGATCTTCGTGCTCTCTCGGCCGCGCCCGACCGACGCCACGATCACGGTCGTCTATTTCATCTACGAGAACGGCTTCAAGTTCTTCCGGATGGGCTACGCGACCGCCGCCTCTTGGGTCCTGTTCGTGATCGTCGCGTTCTTCACGGCGATCTACTTCCGCTCCCAGAAGCGCTGGGTCCACTACCAGTGAGGACGCGATGAGCGTCATGCCTGCGGCTGCACCGGGGATCCCGGCCGGGACCGGCGGACGCTCGCCGTGGCCCGCCCGCACCCGACGCCTGCGCCGAGCGCTGCTCATCGGCCTGCTCCTGGCTGGCGGGTTCGTGATGATGGTCCCGTTCCTGTGGATGATCTCGACGTCGCTCAAGACCCGAGCCGAGGTCTTCGCCGTGCCTCCGATCCTGTTCCCCGCCCAGCCGCGCTTGGAGAACTACGGCGACATGTGGAGCGCCCTTCCATTCGGCGTGTTCCTGCTGAACTCGGTCAAGCTGGCCGTGCTCAACACCGTCGGCCAGCTGATCAGTTGCTCGATGGCCGCCTATGCGTTCGCCGTCCTGCGGTTCCGATTCCGCGGGCCGCTGTTCGGTCTGCTCCTCGCGACCCTGATCATCCCGTTCCAAGTGGTCCTCGTCCCGAACTTCGTGCTCTACCGGATGCTGCCCCACCCGTTCAGCACGAGCGGCAACTGGATCGGGACGCAGGAGCCGCTGTGGGTCGGGTCGTTCCTGGGAGCGGCGTTCGGGACCTTCCTCCTCCGCCAGTTCTTTCTCACGATCCCGCGCGAGCTGGCCGACGCCGCGCGCGTCGACGGTGCCAACCCGTGGCAGATCTACCGGCGGATCTACCTGCCGCTCGCCCGGCCGGCGCTTGCAACCCTCGCGATCTTCACCTTCATGTGGTCCTGGAACGACTTCATCAATCCGATCATCTACCTGCGCGACGTCCAGTCCTTCACGCTGACCGCCGGCCTGTCGCTGTTCCAGGGCCAGTACGTCGGCAAGTGGCCGCTCCTCATGGCAGGCGCGCTCGTGAGCGTCCTGCCGATGATCATCCTGTTCATCGTCGCCCAGCGCCACTTCGTCCGTGGCATCGCCATGACCGGGATCAAGGGATGACCGCGCCGTCGGTGGCAGGGTTGCCGCTCTATCGTCGGATCGAGGCCGACCTTCGCCAGCGGATCCGCGACGGCCAGCTCGCGCCGGGAGCCCAGGTTGCGCCCGAGCCCGAGCTGATGGCGGAGTTCGGGGTCAGCCGGGCGACCGTTCGCCAAGCGCTGGCCGGGCTCGTGGCCGAGGGCCAGCTCGAGATCCGGCGCGGACTCGGGACCTACGTCACGGCGCGCCGGTTCGAGCACACCATCGGCGGGTTCTACTCCTTCAGCCGCGAGATCGAGCGGCACGGGATCAGCCCAGGGACGCGGGTCCTCGACCTGCGGATCATCCCGGCGGAGGAGGACGTCGCAGGCGCCCTGGGCCTGGCCGTCGGCACGCCGGTTGTCGCGCTCGGGAGGCTGCGGCTGGCCGGCCCGGAGCCGTTGGTCGTCGAGACGAGTCATCTTCCGGCGGCACGGTTCGCCGGCCTGGAGCACATCGACTTCTCGACGGTTCGCCTGTACGACACGCTCCAGGATCGGTACGGCTGTCGCCCGACGCGGGCGCGCGAAACCTTCGAGCCGATCCTCCTGACCACCGACGAGGCCGCGCTGCTTGACCAGTCCGGCGGCGATCCTGCGCTCCGCGTCGAGCGGATCGCGTACGACCAGGACGATCTGCCGATCGAGTTCTGCCGGAGCACGGTCCGCGGCGATCGTTATCGCTATTCCGTGGAGTTGCGCGACCGATGACTGGATTCGACGACCTGCTGACCTGGCGCGAGAGCTCGACCTCCGGCGAGGCGATCCGCGCGGCGCTCGCTGCCGCGACCGCCGAGCCCGGGACCCGGGCCGGCGACCTCCTCGCTGCTGCGGACCGGATCGTCCTGACCGGTGCCGGGTCGTCCTACTACCTCGCCCAGGTGGCCGCGTCCGTTGCCCAGCTGGTGCTCCGCCGGCCGGTCAGCGCCGCTCCGTTGTCGGAGCTGCTCCTCCGGCCGGACGGAGTCGTGGTCGCGAACGAGCCGATCGTGATCATCTCCCGCTCCGGTTCGACCTCGGAGGCGGTGAGCGTGGCCGCCAGGATGCGCGCGGCGGGCCATCCTACGATCGCGTTGACGTGCCGCGCCGACAGCCCGCTCGCAGCGGCGACGGACGTGACCCTCGTGTCGGCGGCGGGCGACGAGGCCGCGATCGTGATGACCCGGTCCTTCGCCAGCATGCTCGCGCTGATCGAGTCGGTCGTGGCGACGGTTTCCGGCGACGCGGCACTCGCTCGTGACCTCCACCAGGTTCCGGAGCGGTTCGGTGAGGCGGCGGCAGCGGCCGCGCTGGGGCGGCGGCTCGGGGCGACCGACTGGAGCCGGATCGTCATCCTCGGTGGCGGCCCCGCCTTCGGAATGGCGGCCGAATGGGGCCTCAAGCTGACCGAGACGAGCCAGGTCGCGACGCTCGCCTTCCAGCCGTTCGAGTTCCGGCACGGCCCGATCTCCGTCTGCGAGCCCGGCATGCTCGTCATCGGGCTCCTTGGCGGCCCCGGCGCGGCCGAGGAGGCGGCCGTCGTCGAGGAAGCGGCGCAGCTCGGGGCCTCCACCTGGCTCCTGGCCAGGACCGCGGACGAGGCCCGCGGCGTGAGCGGCGAGGTCAGCCTCATCGGCGGCGGCCTGGACCCGTGGGCGCGCCTGCCGCTCCTGGCCCATCCGGCGCACGCCCTCGCCTGCTCGCTGGCCCTGACCCGTGGCCTCGACCCGGACGTCCCCCGCCACCTCGGCCAGGTCGTCATCCTCGGATCATGATGACCGCACCCGACCGCGACCTCCTGCTCAGCGAGTTCCGCCCTCGCTCCGCCCTGCGCGTCCCCGCGCACGAGGTCCGCCGCCCGCGGTTTCCGGTCGTGGACGCCCACAACCACCTCGGAGCGGCGTTCGGGGGCGACTGGGCGGTTCGTCCGCCCCGCGACCTGACCGCGACCCTCGACGACGCGGGCGTCGAGATGATCGTCGACCTCGACGGCGGGCAGGGCGAAGCCCTGTCGGTCGAGATCGAGCGCTGGCAGGGCGCGGCCCCGGATCGGGTCGCCGTCTTCGCGGGTCTTGACTACGCCGGCTGGGCGACGGACCCGTCGTTCGGCGAGACCGAGGCCGCCCGCCTGCGGGACTCGGCCGCGCGCGGGGCGCGTGGCCTCAAGGTCTGGAAGCTGCTGGGCCTGCGGGCGCGCGACCCCGACGGGCGACTCGTCGCCGTCGACGACCCGCGTCTCGATCCGCTCTGGTCGACGGCCGCCGCGCTCCATCTGCCCGTCGTCATCCACGTCGCCGACCCGATCGCGTTCTTCGCGCCGCTCGATGCCACGAACGAGCGTTGGGAGGAGCTGCGGGCCAACCCGGACTGGCACTTTTGGCCTCCGCGGCCGGACGGCGCGCCAGACGACACGCCAGACGACGCTCCCGGATTCCCCGCGTTCGACGCCATCCTGGGCGCGTTCGGGCGGCTCATCGCCCGCCACCCCGCGACATCGTTCGTCGGAGCCCATGTCGGCTGCGCCGCGGAGGATCTCGCGCTGGTCGGCCGGCTGCTGGATGCGAACCCCAATCTGAGCGTCGACATCGCGGCCCGGCTCGGCGAGCTCGGGCGCCAGCCCTACACGGCCCGGGCCTTCTTCCTACGCTACGCCGATCGCATCCTGTTCGGGACGGACATGGGTCCCGACCCGGACCACTACGCGATCCACTACCGGTTCCTCGAGACCTTCGACGAATCGTTCGACTACGGCACCGACGACGTCGCCGGCCAGGGTCGCTGGCAGATCCACGGAATCGGACTGCCCGACGAGGCGCTCAGCCTGATCTACCGCGAGAATGCCCGGCGTGTTCTCGGGCTGGGGCGGTCATGAGCGCGTACGCCATCGGTGCGAAGCGCGGGATCGCGGCGTGCGCCTCGCCCGGCGGCACCTTCACCGTCCTCGCCCTCGACCATCGCCAGAACCTCCGCCGGGAGCTCCGGCCCGACGCGCCGGACGCGGTGACCTACGACCAGATGGTCGAGTTCAAGCGGGCCGTGGTCCGGACGCTCGCTCCGGCCGCAACGGGGACGCTCCTCGACCCGGAAATCGGGGCGGCCCAGTGCATCGCCGATGGGTCCCTTCCGCCGGGAGCCGGGCTGCTCGTGGCGATCGAGGCGACTGGTTACGCCGGGCCGGCGACGGCGCGGGTCAGCCGCGTCCTCGACGGCTGGAGCGTCGCGCAGGCGAAGGCGATCGGAGCGTCGGCCGCAAAACTGCTCGTGTACTACCACCCCGACGCGCCGAATGCGGCCGACCAGGAGGCGTTCGTGGCGCGCGTCGCCGCGGACTGCGTCACGGCTGACCTCGCGCTGTTCGTGGAGCCGTTGTCGTTCTCGCTCGTCGCGGGCGAGCACCTGACCGGCGAGGCCCGGCGGCGGGTCGTCATCGAGACGGCGCGGCGGCTGTCCGCGATCGGCGGCGACGTTCTCAAGGCGGAGTTCCCCTACGACCCGGCCGAGACGGATCGTGGTCGCTGGGCCGACGCCTGCGCCGAGCTCGATGAGGCGACGCGCCTGCCGTGGGTCCTCCTGTCCGGAGGCGTCGACGACGCCACCTTCGAGGCCCAGGTGGCCACCGCCAGCCGGGCCGGCGCAAGCGGCGTCCTCGTCGGGCGGTCGGTCTGGGCGGAGGCGGCGACGATGACCGGACCGGATCGCGATGCATTCCTCGCCGGACCGGGCCGAGAGCGGCTCGCGCGCCTGCGTGCCATCGTGGAAGCGAACGGTCGGCCATGGCACGACCGTCCGAGCCGCGTCGCCGACGCTCCGATGCCGGGCGACGGCTGGTATCGCGAGGCCTGATATGGCGGCGATCGAGCGGGACCTCGACCTCCTCGTCGTCGGCGAGATCAATCCGGACATCGTTGTCGTCGACGCCGATCCGACCCCGGTGTTCGGCGAGGTCGAGCGACTCGTCGGTTCGATCCAGCTGACGGTCGGGAGCTCGTCCGCGATCTTCGCCTGTGGCGCGGCGCGCCTCGGTCTGCGCGTGGCGTTCCACGGGGTTGTCGGAAACGATGCCCTCGGCCGGTTCATGCTCGACGAGATGGCCGCGCGCGGTGTCGACGTGTCGACCTGCAGCGCGGACCCGGACCGCCCGACGGGAGCGTCCGTGATCCTGTCGGGTGGCTCGGACCGGGCGATCCTGACCGCGCTGGGCACGATCGGCGCCCTCGACGTGGGCAGCGTACCGGACGGCCTCCTCGACCGGGCGCGCCACCTTCACGCCGGGAGCTTCTTCCTCCAGGAGGCGAGCCGGGATCGGATCGGCGGCTTCTTCCAGGCGGCTCGGGTCCGCGGCCTGACGACGTCGTTCGATACCAACTGGGACCCCGCCGAGCGCTGGGATGGCGTCGCCGAGGTGCTGGCGGCCGCCGACCTGTTCTTCCCGAACGCCACCGAGGTCCGCCGGATTGCCGGCCTCGACGACGTGGAGGCTGCCGCCCGACGCCTGGCCGCCATCGGCGCCGCGGAGCGGGCGGACGGGGGACCCACCATCGTCGTCAAGCTCGGCCCTGCCGGAGCGCTCGCGTGTCGGGCGGACGGTACGTTCGTGCGAGTCCCGGCAATGCCGGTCGAACCGGTCGACACGACGGGAGCCGGCGACTCGTTCGCGGCCGGATTCCTGCGGGCCTGGCTCGACGGCGCGAGTCTCGCGGACAGCCTCAGGCTCGGCGTCGTGTGTGGGGCCCTGTCGACGCGGGCGGCCGGTGGCGTCGACGGCCAGCCGTCATTGGCCGAGGCGCGCCAGGCCGCCGGCGCAACGCGAGCCTGATGAGCGGCACATGGGCGCCGGCTGGTGGACGGGCACGGATCCTGTTCGTCGCCGCCAACCCTTCGGTCGACCGGCTCTACGAGGTCGATCGGCTGGCGCTCGGCGAGATCCACCGGCCGCGAGCCGTGACGGCGGTGGCCGGCGGGAAAGGCCTGAATGCGGCGCGCGCGGCGGCGGCGCTCGGCGGCCGGGTGACAGCCGTCGGCATCGTCGGCGGAGGCCCGGGCGAATGGATCGCGATCGAACTGGACCGGCTCGGCATTTCCTCACGGTTGGTGAAGACGGCCGCCGACACGCGGACCTGTGTCTCGATCCTGGACCGTTCCAGCGGGGCGCTCACCGAGGTCTACGAACGTGGCGCCGCGATCGAGGCGACCGACTGGGAGGCGCTCGAGGCGATCGTCGCGGCCGAGCTGGCAGCGTCCGACGTCGCAGCGATCGCCCTGTCGGGAAGCCTCCCGCCGGGCGCACCGCCGGACGGATTCGGACGGATCGCCCGCCTCGCCGCGACGAATCACGACAGCCGGACCGGCGTCCGGGCGGCAGTCCTCGCCGACAGCTACGGTCCAGCCCTTGCCGCCGTCCTGGCCGAGCGGCCCGCCTTCGTCAAGGTCAATGCGCGGGAGGCAGGCGAGGCCAGCGCGGTGGAGGTCCGCGATGTCGCGTCGGCCGCCGAGGCTGCCCGGCACCTCCGTGATCTCGGTGCGGGCGCCGCCATCGTCACGCTTGGGCCGGCCGGCGCAGTGCTGGCGACGCCCGAGGACGTCGTCCATCTCGTCCTGCCGAACGTCCGCGGCGCGTACCCCGTCGGGAGCGGAGACGCGGTCCTGGGCGGGCTGGCCGAGGCCCTCGCCCGCGGTGCGCAGGCGATCGACGCGGTTCGTCTCGGGCTCGCGGCCGGGACGGCGAACGCCCTGCTACCCGGAGCCGGCGTCCTCGACCCGTCCGCGATCGGGGAGATCCTCGACGGGATCCTGGTCCTGCCCGTGTGACTCGCCGCGTCCCGGTCAGACGGTATGGAGGCGCGGCTCCAGCTGCCCGTCCAGGCTTCGCGTGGCGCGCGCCGTCAGGCGGGTTCGGTCGTCTCGACGATCCCGCGCGCCTCGGCTCGCGCCTTCGCGAGCGCTCCCTTGGCCGCGTCGATGACGCTCTCGGCATCGGTCCCGTCCGTCGGGAACCGGGCGACCCCGGCCGTCACCGAGACCGCTCGGCCGCCGACCGCCTCCAGCGCGGCGACGCCGTCGAGAACGCGCTGGGCGACCATTCCCCCGGCCGAGCCGGGTGCCACGAGCAGGAACTCGTCGCCGCCGTAGCGGGCGACCGTATCGACCAGCCGCACGGACCCGGCGAGGATCGACGCGACCGAGCGCAGGACGTCGTCACCGGCATCGCGTCCGGCCTCGGTATTCATCGTGGCGAGGGCGTCGATGTCGAAGATCGCGACCGATACTTCGCTGCCCTGCCGGCCCGCCCGGGCGAGCTCGAGCTCGAGAACGCGCGAGATGGTGCGCAGGTTGGCGAGT
>JANLYK010000353.1:0-1854 GCA_031365595.1 Chloroflexota bacterium
GGTGTAGACGACCTCGAAGCCTTCGTCCCGGAGACCGCGGGCGAGGACCTTGGCGCCGCGATCGTGGCCGTCGAGGCCGGGCTTGGCGATGAGCACCTTGATCGGTCGGTCGGACATGGCCGGATTGTGACACGCACGGCGGCAGCCGCCCGGACGCCGGCCACAATCGGGCGCCACCGGAATGGGTCGCCCACGTCGTCGACCACGACCGGTCGAGCGCCATGGGCGCTTCGATAGGGCGACGCTGGGACTGCCCGGCAATCAGTCCCGCGGCACGCCGGTTTGGCGGTTGTTCCCCACACGCGGAACTGAATCTTCGGCAAACCGGTTCTGCTTGACGCTAACGACCGCGGAATCGGGCTTCTGGGCGGCGCCAACCGGGGCTGTCGTGTGCCGCTGCGCGTGCGAAACGGGTAGATCAGGCGCCGCTGGACGCGCGTGCGAGGTGGGCGAAGAACTCGGCTCGCGTCCGATCGCGGGTCCGGAACAGGCCCAGGACCGCGGACGTGGTCATGATGGTGCCGGGCTTCCGGACGCCGCGCATCACCGCGCACAGGTGGGTCGCCTCCATCACGACGCCGACGCCCTGCGGTTCGAGCCGCTCCTGCAGGAATTCGGCGATCTGCTGGGTCAGGCGCTCCTGAACCTGGAGCCGTCGGCTGTACATCTCCACGATCCGCGGGATCTTCGACAGCCCGATCACGCGGCCGCGCGGGATGTACGCCACGGCTGCCTGGCCGAAGAACGGCAGGAGATGGTGCTCGCACAGCGAGTAGAACGGAATGTCCTTGACGACGACCATCTCGGAGTAGGCGACGTCGAAGATCGCGCCGTTGATCAACCGCTCCGGATCGACGTGGTAGCCGGCCGTCAACTCGGTGTACATCCGATGGACGCGCTCGGGAGTCCCGACCAGGCCCTGGCGTTCCGGGTCCTCGCCGATCTCGGTCAGGATCTCGTGGACCGCAGCCTCGACCTTGCCGTTACCGTCGTGCTTGCCGGCGCCCTCGATCAGTGTCTCGGCCTGGCGCGGCACATCGCCGATCTCGGTCTCGATCTCATCGACGATCGCGCGGACGTGGTCGGGCAGGTCGCGGGTGGTTGCCATGGCGGGATGGTACGTCGCCTTCGGGTTTCTCAGGACCCGAGGCGCACGGCGAACCCGAGCACGAGGTTGAAGATCACCCACGCGATCGGGAGTCCGACGATCGCGCCGACGATCAGGACCAGCCACGGGTTCGGCCCTCTGCGGCGGTCCATCAGCGATCCGATCCGTGCTCGCCGAACCCGGACGCTGGCAGCGGCTCGTACGCGCGGCCTTCCGCGCCACGCAGCCAGGCCCGGGCGTTCGCACCCAGCGACGGCCGGTGGTAGCCGCCCTCCTGGAGGATCACGAGCCGCCGGCCAAGCGCCGCAGTCAGCCGCCCGCACTCGTGGTAGACCGCGGTCGTCAGGGCGAAGTCGCCGATCGGGTCGTGGCCGTAAGTATCGAACCCGAGCGACACGACGATCACGTCGCCGGGCGTGTCGGCGATCGCCTCGAGCCCCCGCTCCAGGGCTTCGAGGTACTCCTCGTCGTCCGTACCGGCCGGCAGCGGGATGTTCAGGTTGGCGCCGCTCCCCTCCCCCTCGCCGACCTCGTCCGCGGCGCCGAGAAAGAAGGGGTACTGGCGCTCCGGGTCGGCGTGAAGCGACACGTACAGGACATCGCCGCGCCGCCAGAAGATCTGCTGGGTGCCGTTGCCGTGGTGGTAGTCGACATCGAGGATCGCGACGTGCTCGCCGGTCTGGCGGGCAATCGCCTCGGCGGCGATGGCGGCGTTGTTGAAGAAGCAGTAGCCGCCGACCATCGAG
>JANLYK010000421.1:0-5858 GCA_031365595.1 Chloroflexota bacterium
ACACCGAGAAGGAGCGCTTCGGCGACACGGTCCAGGCGACGCTCGAGTCGTTCTTCCCGGGCTTCGGCGACCTCGTCCTCCAGCGCGAGATCCGGACCCCGCTCGACATCGAGCGGACGGTCGGCCTGTCCGAGGGCAACATCTTCGCCGGCGAGTTCCTTGCGCCCCAGATGTTCCTGTTTCGACCGGCCCCGGGCTGGTCGCAGTATCGGACCCCGATCGACGGGTACTACCAGTGCGGCTCCGGGACGCATCCCGGCGGTTGCGTGATGGGCGCGCCGGGCAAGCTCGCGGCCGGCCAGATCCTGAAGGACCGGGCGCGGCGCACGCCGTCGCCGGCCAAGCACCCGGCCGTCGCCGCCCGCGTCTGACGCGCGTGGCCCGGCGACCCTCGAAGTCGCAGTCACCCCGACGCGGCTGCCGCCTCCGAGTTCGGACGTTTCCTGCGGTCAGGGCCCCGGTCCAACGACCCTCCGGAACCGGAATCGCCCGCGTCAGCCCGCGAGAGGCGCGGTCGCGAACAGGTGGCTGAACTGCTTGCACCAGATCACGACGCTGGCTGCCCGTGATGGATCGGACAGGGTGCCGGTGGGCAGCGCGTAATTCTGGTTGCCGGTGTCCGCCTTGAGCCGGCCGAGCTCGATTGCGCCCTCGGCGTAGCCGGTGGCATCAGGCGAGAGGTAGACGTACAGGTCCGGACCGTTTCGGACCGCGAAGTCCTCGAGGCGGACGACGAACGAGCCCGGTGCCGTCTCGATCAGCCGGGCGGTGCCGCGCCCGAAATGGAAGTCATCACTGCCCTGGAACGCGCCGGATCGGGCGAGCAGGGAAGTCGCGGGGGCCGATGGGGTTGCGGCCGGCCCGGACGGTCGGGGCGTGAGCGACGCGCCGGCGGGACCGCTGGGCGCGACGGAGGCTGGCGGCGAGGCGCCGGGCAGCACCGGCGGCGGCTCGTTGATCGAGGCGGTCAGAACGAGAGGCGACGCCAGGTACCAGGCGACCGGCAGGGCGACCGCGAGCAGCGGGACGAGGACCGCGGCACTGGCCCGAGGATGGCGTCGGGCCCGACCGAGCCAGTCGCGACGCAGCGCCAGGACAGCAAGCCCGCCGGCCGCCAGAACGGACGCGATCGCGACCGGAACGCGGAAGTCGTACAGGCCGCCCAGGATCGCTGGCACGAGATCGTCGAACCACTCCATGTCCGGCACGTTCGCAGCCGTCTGAGACGTTGCGATGACGAGATCAGACCGACAGCACGACTGCGCCGGCGCCGTTCCCACCGACGGGAGCTGATCAGCGCGACCCGAAGGCGACGCTCGGGTACCGTTCGGCCATGAGCGATCAAGCGGCCGCCGACCCGGACCGAATCGCCCTCGAGCGTGCGCTGGAGGGCCTCGGACCGTACGAGCTGTTCGCGTGCGACCCGGCCCTGGCCGACACGGCGGCGTTCTGCGCGGCCTACGGGTTCGCGCCGGAGGACTCGGCCAACACGATCGTGGTCGTCGGCAAGTCCAATCCGCCCGTCTACGCCGCGTGCGTCGTCCTGTCGACCGATCGACTGGACGTGAACCGCGTCGTCAAGCAGCGTTTCGGCAAGAAGGCGTCATTCGCCTCGCCCGACGAGACCCGCGCCATGACCGGGATGGAGATCGGCGGCGTGACCGCATTCGGTCTGCCCGACGGGCTCCCGCTGTGGGTCGATGCCGCCGTGATGGAGCGAGAGCGGATCGTGCTCGGGGGCGGCAGCCGGAGCTGGAAGGTGATCGCCTCGCCGTCGATCCTCCGCTCGCTGCCGAACGTCGAGTTCGTCAACGGCCTGGCGGCGCCGCGGCCGGCCGAGACAACCTGATCCCGGAATCGGGAACGCCGCCCCTCTTGAGAGGGACGGCGTTGGTTCGTGATCCGGCGAGGGCCGGTCAGTCCGTGACGTAGTCGCGGAGCTTGCGGCTCCTGGACGGGTGGCGGAGCTTGCGCAGCGCGTGCGCCTCGATCTGGCGGATCCGCTCGCGGGTCAGCCCGAACTCGTGGCCGACTTCCTCGAGCGTCCGCGGCCGGCCGTCGTCCAGGCCGAAGCGGAGGCGGATGACCCGCTCCTCGCGGCCCTCGAGGCTGTCGAGGACGCGCGCGACCTGCTCGCGCAGCATCGTGTCCGAGACGGCGTCGATCGGCGACACCGCGTTGGGGTCCTCGATCAGCGTCCCGAGCTCCGTATCGCTCTCGTCGCCGATCGGCGTCTCGAGCGAGACCGGGTTGCGGCCGTAGCTCCGGACCTCTTCGACCTTCTCGGCCGTGATCGCGGTCTTGGGATCGTTCGACAGGACTTCGGCGATCTCGGCGTTCGTCGGCTCGCGCCCGAGCTCGACCGTGAGCTCGCGCGCGGTCCGCGTGACGCGGTTCATCGTCTCGACCATGTGGACCGGGATCCGGATGGTCCGGGACTGGTCCGCCAGGCCGCGCTGGATCGCCTGGCGGATCCACCAGGTCGCGTAGGTCGAGAACTTGAAGCCGCGCTCCCACTCGAACTTGTCGACGCCGCGCATCAGGCCGGCGTTGCCCTCCTGGACGAGGTCGAGGAGGCTCATCCCGCGATTGATGTACTTCTTGGCGTTCGCGACGACGAGCCGAAGGTTGGCCGACGTCAGGTGCTCGCGCGCCTTCGCCCCGGTCGCCTTGAGGGTCGGCGTCATTGCTTCGATCGCGTCCGCGTCGTGACCGGCATCGAGCCAGCGCCGAAGCGCCGGAAGGGCGACCGCGTCGCGGGTCCAGGAGCGCATCGCCAGGATCGCAACGTTCTCGCGAACCGCTGGCCGGCGCTCGGCCCCGTGGACCCAGTCCAGGGCGGCCAGGAACGTTTCGGCGTCAAGCTGCTCGTTGTAGACGGCGCGCAGGTTGCGGGCCTTCTCGAGGAGCTCGGAGGCCTCGCCGGTGGCATTGGCCACGGCCTCGGTGAAGCCGAACCGCGGCGCGGTGACCAGGAACTCGACGGCGTCGTCGGCCTCCACCGCGGCCCGCACGATCCGGGCAGCCTCGGCCGCGAACGGCAGGGCGTAGCGCGGATGCTTGGCGCGCGCCGTCGGCTCGGTCTCGTTGACGGTCCAGACGTGTAGATCGAGGACGGCGAGCGCCGGATCGGTCGTGATCCGGATGCCGAGCTCCATCGTCTTGGCCAGCATGACCTCCTCCTCAGCCGTGAGGAGGGGCACGCGGGCGATCTCGCGCAGGTACAGGCGGGTCGAATCCTCGATGTCGAGGAGATCGTCCACCTGCTCGGGTTCGGCATCGTCGTCGGCCGCAGCCGCCTTCGGCGCCGGAACCATGACCGCGACAGGCGCGATCAGCGTCTCGTCATGTTCGACGACCGCCGCCACATCGTCCGCGGTGGGAACCAGCTCGTCGAGAGCCGGGATCGCCGTGGACCGGGTGTCGAGGTCGAGTGCGGGGGTCTGGTCAAGGAAGGTCGTCAAGGTTGCTCCGGTGGTGTCGGGCGCGAGGCCAATCGCGCGGCAAAGACGGTTGCGGGATGCTGGGTCGCGACCGGACGCGCATCCGCCGAGGCGATCCGGGTGTGCATCCGCTTCCGCCAGGAGCCGGACACACGGACCGGCGTGTCAAGTGTTGACACGCCAGCGATGACCGAATCCTAGTCGATCAGGGTCGATTTGACAACCCCCCCGATCGACCATTTGGAGCAGGAATGGATTGCGGAAGCGTCACAACTGGCCGGCCGCCGCACACAGCGTCAGGTCGCTCGGACCGCCGCGATCACCCGCCCGAACGCCTCGACCCCGGCCCGATCGTTCGGGCGCAGCTGGACCTGGAGCTCGTCGATCCCGAGGTCCGCGTAGCGCGCCAGGCCGGTCGCGATCTCCTCGGGCGAGCCACTCAGCTCCCGGTCGTCGAGCGGGTCGTTCGCAGCGCCGGGGATCGTCCGGACGGCGACCTCGACCGAGCGCCGGAGGCTGGCCGGATCCCGTCCGACGGCCGCGCACGCAGCCCAGAGGGCGGCGAGGGCATCGGTCGTCTCGGCGAGGCTGGCAAGACCGCCGTTCCAATGATCGGCCAGCTCGGCGGTCAGGCGCAGGAGGCGCGGCCCGTGCGCGCCGACCATGATCGGAGGTCCCTCCGGGCGCGGGCCGCGCGGGACGAGGCGTGCGTGGTCGGCACGTTCGCGCCGCCCGGCGTGGGTCGCCTGTCCCGTGCGGAGCAGGGCCGCGATGATCCGGAGGCCGTCCTCGAACCGGTCGAAGCGCTCCGCGAACGGGTAGCCGTAGCTCGCGAACTCGGCTTCGTTCCAGCCGGCGCCGAGCCCGAGGATGAGCCGCCCGCCGCTGACCTCGTCGAGGGTCTCGGCCATCTTGGCGAGGAGCGCCGGGTTCCGGAACGGCGTGCACAGGACGTACGTCCCGAGCTCGACCCGGGTGGTCGCCTCGGCCAGCGCCGACAGCAGGGTCCACGACTCCCAGGCGCCGCTCCACGCGCCCGGTTCGTGGCTGACCGGATCCCCGAAACCGACGTGGTCGGAGATCCAGACGGCGTCGAAGCCAACCGCCTCGGCCGTCCGGGCAAGCTCGCGGATGTCCGACCAGCGCGGCGTTTCGCCCGCCAGCTGGCCCTCCGTGTACGGCAGATTCAAGCCGAGTCGGAGATGTAGCGAGGTCATGGCTCGATCATCGCCGATCCGGCCGCGCGCTGGGCCTCGGACCAGGCGCCCGGGACACCTTCGACGGCGGACCAGGCGCGAGGTGCTACCCTTGGCTCATCGCCGCTGTGGTGATGCTCCCGTGTGGTCGACCGCTTCTCGAACTGACCGTACGCCTGAAGCTCTCGTTCGAGAAGATTGTGGAGGTCACTGTGACCACCGGTACCATCAAGAAGGTCGTCTCCGAGCGAGGCTTCGGCTTCATCTCGGGTGAGGATGGCAAGGAATACTTCTTCCATCGTGACGGCCTGACGTCCTCCCTCGACTTCAACCGACTCGCCGGCGGCGAGAAGGTCGAGTTCGAGATCGAGCAGAGCCCCAAGGGTGCTCGCGCGAAGAACGTCACCGCATCCGCCTGACCCAGGCAAGCGACCGACCGCCCGTTCCTCGAACGGGCGGTCGTTCCGTCTCCGGCGACAGGTCTGCGGACCCGCCGTCGTTCAGAACCAGAGGGCTCCCGTGACGAAGCGATCGAAATACGAGCAGGAACAGCGGAAGCTGCAGACCGTCCGGGTCAAGGAGATCGAGGCCGCGTGGCTGGGCTCGCTCCCGGCCGATCGGGCGAAGGCGTTCGTCGCCGCCGTCGACGTGGCCCGCAACCGCCCGCCGGCCCCGCCCCGCGAGAACATGGCGCCGGGCACGCGACCGAACCCGCCGCGCCCCGGCCACGAGCCAAAGGCCCCCAAGGAAGAGCGTCCGCGCCGTTCGCGCGACTGACAGGCCCGGGACGACCGTCCCGGCCCGTCGTCAGACGAGCAGACCTCGTCGCGCCAGCTCGACGCGCAGGTCGGCAGGCGTCGTGAACGGGATGGCGTCGAACCCGAGGTCGGCGGCGGCCCGCACGTTGATTGCCATGTCGTCGACGTAGACGGTGACCGCCGGATCGAGCCCGTGGCGATCGACGAGGATCCGGAAGATCGCCGGGTCGGGCTTGATCACCCGCTCTTCGCCGGACACCACGATGCCCTCGAACCAGGCGAGGAACGGAAAGGTCGGTCGGGCGAGGGCGAACGTCTCCGCCGACCAGTTCGTCAAGGCGAGGAGCCGGACGCGGCCGGCGCGGCGGAGGTCGGCCAGAACCTCGACCGTCGGCTCGATCGGACCGCCCAGGGTCTCCAGCCAGCGCGTCCCGTAAGCCTCGATCGCCGCCCGATGCTCC
>JANLYK010000430.1:0-9530 GCA_031365595.1 Chloroflexota bacterium
GTGGTAGCGGCGGACCATCGAGGCGCACGACCCGGACGGCGTGACGATCGCGTCGTAGCCGGCGAACGCGCCGACGAACCGCTCGACGAGCGGAATGCAGGCGTCCTGATAGCCCGAGTTGAAGTGCATCTGGCCGCAGCAGGTCTGCTCGGCCGGGAACTCGACCTCGTGGCCGAGCCGCCGGAGCAGACGAACGACGGCCTGGCCGACCTCGGGAAACAGGGCGTCGTTGTAGCAGGCGATGAACAGCGCGATCCGCATCGGGTCAGGCCTGCTGCCGGGCCGTGGCCGCTCGTGGTTCGAAGCGGCGGACGTCCTGAGTCGACGCGACCAGCGCCCGGAGCGTCTCGAGGTCGCCGGCGATCAGGCCGCGGGCGCGCGCCTGGACCAGGACGTTCCCGAGCGCGGTCGCCTCGACCGGACCGGCCACGACCGGCAGCCCGCACGAATCGGCGGTGAGCTGGCACAGGAGCGTGTTGCGGGCGCCGCCGCCCACGAGATGGATGAGCGAGACCTCCTGGCCGGACAGGCGGACCGCGTCGCGGACGGTCCGGGCGTACGCGGCGGCGAGGCTGTCGATGATGCAGCGAACGACGGCCGGCCGCGTCGCGGGTGGGGCCTGATCGGAGCGGTCGCAGGCGTCGCGAATCCGCGTCTCCATGTCGCCCGGCGGCAGGAACGCCGGATCGTTGACGTCGACGACCGGCCCGCCGGCCGGAAGCTCCGCGGCGGCGATCAGGAGCGACGGCAGGTCGATCGTCGATCCTTCCCGTTCCCAGGTCCGGATCGACTCCTGGAGAAGCCACAGGCCCATCACGTTGCGCAGATACCGGATTCGATCGTCGACCCCGCCCTCGTTGGTGAAATTCGATGTCCGGCTGTCCTCGGTCACGATCGCCCGCTCCAGCTCGACGCCGACGAGCGACCACGTGCCGCAGGCGATATACGCGAACGGCGTGTCCCCGGTCGCGGGGACGCCCACGACCGCGGACGCGGTGTCGTGCGATCCGACGAGCGTCAGGAGGGCATCCGACGCGACCCCGACCTCGGACCGGACATCCGGCCGGAGCGGGCCGATCACGTCGCCCGGCGAAGCCAGTTCCGGGAACAGAGTCCGCGGCAGGCCGAGACGATCGATCAGGTCATCGTCCCAGGACCGGCGATGGACGTCGAGCAGCCCGGTCGTCGACGCGTTCGTCCGCTCGGCGACGGCAACGCCCGACAGCCACGACCCGATGAGGTCGGGAATCAGGAGCATTGTCCGGGCCAGGCCGAATGCCGGTGTGGCACGGGCCGCGGCCAGCTGGTAGATCGTGTTGAACGGGAGGTGCTGGATCCCGGTCCGGGCGTACAGATCCTCCGGTGCGACGAGGGCATGGACCTCGGGCACGACCGGAGCGGTGCGCTCGTCGCGGTAATGGACCGGGTTGCCGAGGAGCGTCCCCGCTTCGTCGAGGAGGCCGTGGTCGACCCCCCATGAATCGATCCCGATGCTCACCAGGCCGTCGGCGGGCTCGGCCCCGCGGGCGGCCGCGCGCAACCCGATCAGCACCTCGCGGTACAGCCGCAGGATGTCCCAGTGAAGCGCGCTCGGCAGCCGCACCGGATCGTTCGGGAAGCGGTGGAGCTCGGTCAGCTCGAGCTCGTTCGGCGCGACCCGGCCGATCATGACCCGGCCGCTCGACGCCCCGAGGTCGACTGCCGCGACGAGCCGGCCGGTCATCGCCCGTTCACCCGGCGGTCACCGGAGGAACGCCGCCGCGACGCCCGCGTCGACGGGGACGTGGAGGCCGGTCGTCTGGCCGAGATCGCCGCCGGTCAGGGCGAAGACCGCGGCCGCAACGTGCTCGGGCAGGACCTCCCGCTTCAGGAGCGTCCGCTGGGCGTAGAACTCGCCGAGCTTGTCCTCGCTGATGCCGTACGTCTTGGCCCGGTCCGCGCCCCAGCCCTTCGCGAAGATCCCGGAGCCGCGGACGACCCCGTCGGGATTGATCCCGTTGACCCGGATCCCGTACTGGCCGAGCTCAGCTGCGAGGAGCCGGACCTGGTGGGCCTGGTCTGCCTTTGACGCCCCGTACGCGACGTTGTTGGGGCCGGCGAAGAACGCGTTCTTGCTGACGATGTAGACGATATCGCCGCCCATCGCCTGGTCGATCAGGACGCGGGTGGCCTCGCGCGACACGAGGAACGAGCCGCGGGCCATCACGTCGTGCTGGAGGTCCCAGTCGCGGATCGTCGTCTCGAGGAGCGGCTTCGAGATTGACAGGCCGGCGTTGTTGACGATCAGGTCCACACCCCCGAACGCGAGCACTGCGGCGCGGAACGCCGCGGCGATCTGGGTTTCATCGGTGACGTCGGCGACGACATCAATCGCGACGTCGGTGCTGCCGAGTTCGCGGGCGACCGTCTCGGCGCTGGCGGCGTCGATGTCGGCGACGACGACGCAGGCGCCCTCTGCCGCGAGGCGATGGGCGATCGCCTTGCCGATCCCGGATCCCCCGCCGGTCACGAGCGCCACGCGCGACGCGAGCGGCTTCGGGGCAGGCATCCGGGCCAGTTTCGCCTCCTCGAGCGCCCAGTACTCGATCGCGAACTTCTCGGCCTCGGCGATCGGGGCGTACGTCGAGAGGGCTTCGGCGCCGCGCATCACGTTGATCGCGTTGAGGTAGAACTCGCCGGCGACGCGCGCGGTCTGCTTGTTCGCCCCGAACGAGAACATCCCGACACCCGGGACGAGAACGATCGCCGGGTCGGCACCGCGCATTGCCGGACTGTCCGGCGTCGCATGGCGGTCGTAGTAGGCCGCGTAGTCCGCACGGTACGCCTCGTGGAGCTCGCGCAGCCGGGCACTGACGTCCTCGAGTGGCGCGCTCGGCGGGAGGTCGAGCACCATCGGCCGGACCTTCGTCCGGAGGAAGTGATCCGGACAGGAGGTCCCGAGGGCGGCCAGGCGCGGATGCTCGGCCGAGGCGAGGAAGTCGAGGACCCGCTCGTCGTCGGTGTAGTGCCCGACCATCGGGCGATCCGTCGAGGCGAGGCCCCGCACGAGCGGCAGGAGAGCCGCGGCCCGGGCGCGCCGCTCGTCGACTGCGAGCGGCTCGTTGGCGGCCATCCGTGCCCCGAACGGATCCGGCCGGCCGTGCTCGGCGATGTACGCGGCAGCGGCGCTGATGATCTCGAGCGAGCGCGCCGCGCAGGCTTCCGACGTGTCGGCCCAGGCGGTGATTCCATGGCCACCGAGGATCACCCCGATCGCCTTGGGATGCTCCCGCCGGATCGCGGCGATGTCGAGTCCGAGCTGGAAGCCCGGCCGGCGCCACGGCACCCACGCCACCCGGTCGCCGAAGACGGCCCGCGTCAGTGCCTCGCCGTCGGCGGCGGTCGCGAGCGCGATGCCGGAGTCCGGGTGGAGGTGATCGACATGGGCTGCCTCGACAAGCCCGTGCATCGCGGTGTCGATCGATGGCGCCGCACCGCCCCGGCCGTGGAGGCAGAAGTCGAACGCGGCGACCATCTCGTCCTCGCGCTCGATGCCCGGGTAGACGTCGACCAGGGCGCGCATCCGGTCCAGGCGAAGGACGGCCAGGCCGGCTTCGCGGAGCGTCCCGAGGTCGCCGCCCGAACCCTTCACCCAGAGCAGCTCGACCGGCTTGCGGGTGGCCGGATCGATCGCCGTGCCCTTGGCCGACGTGTTGCCACCGGCGTAATTGGTGTTGGCCGGATCGGCTCCCAGCCGGTTCGAACGGTCGATGAGGGCCGCGACGGTCGCGGCACCATTGGCGGGCGCTGGATCCGGGGTGGCGCTCCCGGTCGTCTCCATGGTCGTCATGCTCCCCATCCCGCGGCCTGCCCGCCGACCCGCTCGGCGACGATGCGTTCGAAGTAGCCCGACCGGGCGTAGGCCGCGATCGGGTCGGGATCGAGGCCCATTCCTGTCCGGACGTCGGCCAGCAGCGGCCGAACGTCGGTGTTGAAGGCGTCCATCAGGACCGCGTTCGCGCCGAGCACGTCACCGGCCGCCTGGGCGGACTCGAGCGCCGCGCGATCGACGAGGAGCGCCTTGGCCGTCGCTTCCTGGACATTCATCACCGACCGGATCTGGCCCGGAATCTTGGGTTCGATGTTGTGGCACTGATCCAGCATGAAGGCAACGCCGGCCTCCGCGCTGAGCCCGCCCGCCGCGACGACCTCCCACATGATCCGGAAGAGCTGGAACGGGTCGGCCGATCCGACCATCAGGTCGTCGTCGGCATAGAAGCGCGAGTTGAAATCGAACCCCCCGAGCCGGCCGGCCCGCAGGAGCGCGGCCACGATGAACTCGATGTTCGTTCCCGGCGCGTGGTGACCGGTGTCCACGACCACCGCGGCCTTCTCGCCGGCGGCGACGCACTGCATGTAGGCCGTGCCCCAGTCGGGCACGTCCATCGTGTAGAACGACGGCTCGAAGAACTTGTACTCGAGGAGCATCCGCTGGTCCGGCCCGAGTCGGGCATGGACGGCCGCGAGAGCCTCGGCGAGCCGGTCCTGGCGGGCACGGATGTCGTCCTGGCCGGGATAGTTCGTTCCGTCGCTGAACCACAGCTTCAAGTCGCGCGATCCTGTCGCATCCATGATGTCGATGCAGGCGAGGAGGTGGTCGAGGGCCTTGCGCCGGACCTTCGGATCGGGGTTGCAGACGCTGCCGAGCATGTAGTCGTCGTCCTGGAAGACGTTCGAGTTGATCGTCCCGAGAGTGACGCCGCATTCCGCCGCGTGCCGGGCGAGTGCTGCGTAATCGTCGACCGCGTCCCAGGGAATGTGGAGGGCGACGCTGGGCGCCACGCCCGTGTAGCGCTGGACCTCGGCCGCGTCCGCGATCTTCTCCTGAGGCGTCCGCGGAACGCCCTTCTGAGCGAAGACCTTGAAGCGGGTTCCGGAATTGCCGAACGCCCATGAAGGCAGCTCGATGCGCTGGGCGTTGAGCGTGGCGACGACGGCCGGGTTGCTGGTCACGCGATCCTCCACCGCCCCATCGGGCGCAATCCTCATGTCCATCGTGATCGCTCGCGGCCGGCAACGACGCGTGATCCGGAGGAGACGGGACGCCGCGCGCCACCGGCCGGAGCGACCTGCCAGCGAACTCGGATCGCCGGCGAGGTTGCCGGACGGGTCTGAACTGCTGGCGTTCTGCACAGGCTGACACAGGTTTCGATTGATTGCAATTCCTTTCTTGACATTCCATTCGCAATGCGATTACTGTGCGGCAGGCAACCAATCGAAACTCGATTGTGTCCGGTTCGAGCCCGGAACACCGATCCGCCCGAAGGAGCGTCCGTGCCCGGTTCCGCGAGCGGCTCGCCCAAGGATGTCTTCGCACGAGAGCGCCAGGACCACATCGTCCGGCTCGTCGAAGAGCACGGCCGTGCCCGTGTCGCAGATCTGGCTGCCCGGTTCGCGGTGTCGACGGTCACGATCCGCAAGGACCTGATGACCCTCGAGGCCGGCCATCGACTCGTCCGGGCGCATGGTGGGGCAATCGCCGCGGATCGCAGCCGCGCGGAGCTGTCCTTCGATATCCGGGAGCGCCTGCAGGCCGATGAGAAGCTCCGGATCGGAGCAGCGGCCGCGGCCCTGGTCCATGACGGCGAGAGCATCGTGATGGACGCGAGCACGACCGCCCTGTCGGTCGCCCGGCACCTGAAGACGACCGGTCGCTGGAGCCAGCTGACGATCATCACGAACGGCCTCCGGATCGCGAGCGAGCTGGCCGGCCATCCCGGCATCACCGTCCTGATGCTCGGCGGCCGCGTCCGCTGGGAGGCCCTGTCGGTCGTCGGCCAGCTGGGCGACGGCCTGTTCGACCGGATCAACGTTCAGACCGCGTTCCTCGGCGCCGCCGGCTTCACGGTCGAGTCGGGCCTGTCCGACGCCACCGACGAGGAGGCCCAGATCAAGCGCTCGATGGTCGCTGCCGCCCGCGAGGTCATCGCGATCGTCGACCACACGAAGTGGGAGCGCGCCGCGTTTGCCACCTTCTGCCCGACCGACAAGATCGCGACCGTCCTGACCGATGCCACGGCCCCCGCCGGCATGGTCGCCGACCTGGAACGCCGGAACATCGATGTCCGGCTCGTCAACGGGACGGCATCGGACAGCGACGGACGGCGCTCGCCCGACTCCGATGAGCTCGATCCCTCGGGGTCACGAGCGTGACCCAGGAGCCGACTCCGAGCGCGGGCCCCGCACTCGCTCCCCGTGCCGAGCTGCGTGGGATCTCGAAGCGCTTCCTCGCGACCCAGGCTCTCGACGGCGTCTCGCTCGAGCTGTTGCCGGGTGAGGTCCATGCGCTCGTCGGCGAGAACGGAGCCGGAAAGAGCACGCTGGTCAAGATCCTGGCCGGCATCCATCAGCCCGACAGCGGCGAGATCCTGCTCGACGGCGAGCCGATCCAGATCGCCGGCCCGGCCCGTGCCCGGGCGCTCGGGATCGCGGTCGTCCACCAGGAGCCGCGCCTGTTCCCGGACCTGACCGTCGCCGAGAACGTGTACATCGGCCACGCCCCGTCCGGCCGGCTTGGCGCGATCGATTGGGGCTCCACCCGCCGCGCGGCACAGACCCTGTTCGACCAGCTCGGCGTCCAGTTCGATGTCGGCGCTCCGGTCCGCGGCCTGTCGATGGCTGACCAGCAGCTGATCGAGATCGCCAAGTCCCTGTCGGTCGAGGCTCGCGTCCTGATCCTCGACGAGCCGACGGCGTCGCTCTCGGCCCACGAGGTCGATCGACTGTTCACGATCGTCCGCCGGTTGCGCGAGCGCGGCGTCTCGATCCTGTTCGTCAGCCATCGCCTCGACGAGGTCTTCGACCTCTGCGACCGGGCGACCGTCTTCCGCGACGGACGCCACGTGATCACCTCCGAAACCGCCACGTTGACCACCGCGGACCTGGTCCGGCACATGGTCGGGCGGGCCGTGTCCCTCTTCCCGAAGGTCGAGACACCGGTCGGCGACGTTCTGCTCGAGGTCGACCACCTGACCCGGGCGGGCGCCTTCCGCGACATTTCGTTCAACGTCCGCGCCGGCGAGATCGTCGGCTTCGCCGGGCTCGTGGGTGCCGGCCGGACCGAGGTCGCTCGCGTCCTGTTCGGGATTGATCGGCGCGATGCCGGCGAGGTCCGCCTGGGCGGCGTGCCCGTGACGTTCGCGAGCCCATCGGAGGCGATGACCGGCGGTATCGCCTATCTGCCCGAGGACCGTCACCAGGAGGGCCTCGTCCTCGACTTCTCGATCGCCCAGAACGTGACCCTGCCGATCCTGCCGCGCCTCTTTCCGCGGCTCCTCGTCCGGGCGACGCGCGAGCGCGAGGTGGCGAACGAGTACACGGAACAGTTCAACGTCCGGATGACCGGCGTGGACCAGCTCGTCGGCGCCCTGTCCGGCGGCAACCAGCAGAAGGTCGTCCTGGCCAAGTGGCTGGCGACGAGGCCGCGGATCCTCATCCTCGACGAGCCGACCCGCGGGATCGACATCGGGGCCAAAGTGGAGGTTCACCGGATCATCGGCGAGCTCGCCGCAGCCGGACTCGGGATCGTGCTCATCTCGAGCGACCTGCCCGAGGTCCTCGCGATGTCCGACCGGATCCTCGTCCTCCACGAGGGCCGCCTGACCGCCGAGATCCCTCGCGATCGGGCGACCGAGGAGCGGGTGATGTTCGCCGCGACCGGCAGCCTTGCCGGTGCCGACGATCCGGACGCGATCGGCGCCGCCACAACGGGGGCGGGCGGACATGATTGACGGCGCCGTGATCACACCTCGATCCCGCGCCGGGCGGCGCTGGCTCATGGCGGCGGCGCGCCAGCGCGAGCTGACCCTCGTCGCGATCATGTTCGTCGTCGGGGGCCTCGTCTCGGTCTCCGCCCCGCAGTTCCTGACCGCGTCTAATCTCAGCCAGGTTGCCGTGCTGGCGGCCGTGACGGCCGTTGCCGCGATCGGCGAAGCGCTCGTGATCATCACCCGTAACGTCGACCTGTCGGTCGAGGCGATGATCGGCCTCGTGGCCTACGTCGTCGCGGTCACGCTCGAGAGCCAGACCCTGAGTGCGCCGGCCGCGATCCTCGTCGGGCTCCTGCTCGGCCTCGTCCTCGGCATGATCAACGGCTTCATCATCGCGTTCCTGCGGGTGCCGGCGATCGTCGCCACGCTGGGCACGCTGAGCGTCTTCCGCGGGATCGACTACTTCATCGCGGGCAGCCACCAGGTCGCGGTGGCCGGGCTGCCGGCGGGCTTCACGGACGCCGCCCGGGGCGACATCCTCGGGATCCCGACCTTCGTGGTGCTCTCGGTCGCGGCCGTGACCGTCGGGATGCTCGTCCTGCGCTACAGCCGGTTCGGCCGCCAGCTGTACGCGGTCGGCAGCAATCCCGAGGCCGCCACGATCCTGGGCATTCCCTCGAAGCGCGTCGTCTTCACCGCCTTCGCCCTGTGCGGCCTGTTGTCCGGCGCCGCCGGCGTGATGTGGGTCATGGAGTTCGGCACGATCAACGGCACGGCCGCGACCGGTGCCGGACTCGCGATCGTGGCCGCGGTCGTCGTTGGTGGGGTGAACATCTTCGGTGGCTCGGGGACGCTCGCCGGGGCCGCGATCGGCGCCCTGTTCCTCGGCTTCATCGCCAACGCCCTCATCCTGGTCGGGCTGTCGCAGTTCTGGCTCCAGGCGATCTACGGCGTGGTGATCCTCGCCGCGGTCGCCGCCGACGCGCTGATCCTGCGCCGCATCCAGCGCGCCTCCTCGCGCCGGGCAAGCCGATGACCGCCGTGCCGGCGACACGCACCGGACGTCCTGCCTGGGGCCGGCTCGTCCGCTGGGAGACGCTCCTGGTCGTGGCCCTGCTCGGGCTGATCGCGATCGGGACGTCCCTGTCGCCGTTCTTCCTGACCCCGGGCAACTTCGCCAACCTGATCGCCGCCCTGATGGAAGTCGCGATCATGGCCCTGCCGATGACCCTGATCATCATCGCCGCCGAGATCGACCTGTCCGTCGAGTCGATGGCCGGCCTCGCCAGCGCCGTCCTCGGCTTCCTGTGGGCGGCCGGCGTGCCGCTCGAGGCCGCGATCCCGATCGTGCTCCTGGTCGGCGCCCTCGGTGGGCTGCTCAACGGACTGCTCATCGCCAGGGCGGGACTGCCGTCCCTCGTCGTGACGCTCGGGACGCTGGCCCTCTTCCGCGGTCTTGCCCTGATCGTCCTCGGGCCGCGCGGCATCAGCGACTTCCCGACCGCGTTCACCGAGTTCGGGTTCGGCCACGTGCCCGGGACGCTGATCCCGTGGCCGTTCGTGGTCTTCGCGCTCATCGCGGCCATCCTCGGGATCATCCTCCATCGGACCTGGATCGGGCGGCAGGTCTACGCGGTCGGCCGGAACCAGGGCGCAGCGCGCTTCTCCGGCGTCCGGGTGACCCGCCTCAAGATCGGGCTGTTCGTCCTCTCCGGGCTGATCGCGGCCCTCGCTGGAATCATCCTGACTGCTCGCCTGTCGAGCGCCCGCGCCGACGCCGCC
>JANLYK010000454.1:0-3392 GCA_031365595.1 Chloroflexota bacterium
GTGGTCGACCTCCTGTCCGGAGCGACGCTCTTCGTTGTCGAGCGCCGCGCCTGATCGCCCCAGGGCTCAGGTCACGATGATGCTGAAGCCCTTCATCTGGCCCGGATGGATCATGCATTTGTACGTGTAGGTCCCGGCCACGTTGAAGACGAGGGACCCGGTCGCGCCCTTCGCGATCGTGTCGGTGGTGCAGGAGCCATCCTCAAGAGTGGCGGTGTGCGGCGCGCTGTCGTTGTTCGTCCAGGTGATGACGTCGCCGACCTTGGCCTGGATCGGCTGCGGGCTGTAGGCGAAGTCCTTGATGGTGGCGCTGACCGCCGGCACGGCGTCGGCGGCAGCCGGTGCGCAGGCCGCGCCCGTCGGAGCGCTCGCCCCGCCCGGAGCCGACGCCGCCGACGTGGGGCTGGCGGCCGAGCTCGAGGCCGGGGTCGGCGTGGCGGCGCTGCCGCAACCGGCCAGGGCCGTCAGCGCGAGGATGGTCAGCAGGACAAGGGGGAGTCGACGCATCGGTGAGCATCCTCCGTTGCGGGCTCGGGCGGACGGGCTCGGGCGGACGGGGGCGAGCGATCCCGACCGCGGACAACGGTACGTCAAGCTAGCCTCGGCCGGTTCTCTCGCGTCCGTCAGGTCGACCATCGCGACCGGCTATCGTTCCCGGATGGCCGACCCGATCCGGCCGGCCCCGGTACCGGCCGATCGATCCGATCGCCCCGGCCGGCCCGCCGACCTGACCCCCGCCGATGTCCGCTGGCTGGCGTGGCACGAGGCGCGCTGCCACGCCCTGATCAGCCGCGAGGTGCGCGACCTCGGCGACGCGTGGCTCCTCCACGATGACACCGATCGCGAGCCCTTCTGGAACCGGATCGCCGGGCTCGACTGGCCGAGCGAGCCAGCAGCGTTCGATGCGCGATTGGCCGAGATGTTCGCGTTGTTCGCCGGGCTCGATCGGATTCCCCACGTCTGGCCGTCGCCGGGCTATGACCAGCCGGCGGATCTCGTGCAGCGACTCCTCGCCAACGGATTCGTCGATCACGGCGGGGGCGTGGTGATGGCGCTCGACCCGGATCGCGCGGCCGCCGCCCCGACCGCGCCTTTGCCCGACGGCCGCGTGAGCGTCGAGCGGCTCCACCGCCTCGGCGGAGAGCCGGCCGAAGCAGCCGCGACCGCGATCGGCGCCGTGCTCATGGCGGCGTTCGAGGTCGAGCCAGCGCGACGCGTCGCGATCGAACTGGAAGCCGTGCTCGGCCTGGCCACCGACGCGTACCACGCGATCCTGATCAGGGTCGACGAGCGGCCCGCGGCCGTTGCCCGCCGGACCACGTTCGCGGGCGGGTCGTATCTCTCATCGATCGGCACGGATCCCGCGTACCGCGGACGCGGTCTCGGCCGACTGGCCACGTCGCTCGCGGTCACGGACGCCCTCGCCGATGGCAGTATCTGGACGTATCTCGGGGTCTTCGACGACAACCCGGTGGCCCGCTCGATGTACGACTCGGTCGGGTTCGTGCCTGTCGGCGGGGTGAGCCCGGATCTCCTCCTGCGTTCCTGACATGGACGCCGACGAACTCGCCTGGCTCGGCGCGCAGGGCGGAGGCCGCCAGGATCTTGCCGTCATCTGGGCGACCGTCGACCTCGAGCGAGTCCTGCGCGACATCGGCCTCGAGCCGAACGTCGCGGCTGGGACGGTTGACGACCCATTGCTCGGCGCACGCGTCCTCGCTCTCGACCGGCCGGCTCCGGCGGTGATCAGCCGCCTCGTCGGCCCAGCGGAGGCTCGCCGGATCGCGCTCGCCGAACCGTCGACCGAGGGTCGGCTCGCGGCGTTCCTCGCCCGGCACGGCGAAGGCCCGGCGGGGCGCTACGCCGGCATCGCCCTCGATCTCGGCGCGATCGCCACCCTGGCCGTCGCGGCGGGCGTCGGACTCAGTCGCCCGGCGCTGGGGCCATTCGGGGTCGAAGTTCTCGTTCTGGGCGGGCGCCTCGGCAGCGCGAACCTCATCCTCGTCGAACTCGCGGCGGTACCATCGCGACCATGACCGACCGCCAGCCCGTGACTCTCCGCCCCGCGACCACCGACGACGCCGAGCGGATCGCCGGCCTGTTCACCGACGAGGGCTACCCGTCGGGCCCGAGCGACATCCTCGACCGGCTCGGCCGGTTCGATTCGGAGTTCTCGCGGGTCGTGGTCGCCGACAGTGGCGGCGAGGTCGTCGGGTTCGTGGCCGTCCACGCCCTGCCACGATTCGAGCATTCCGATCGCATCGTCCGGGTCCTCGCCCTCGTGGTGGACCCGGGGGTCCGCGAGCGCGGGATCGGACGGCTGCTGATGACCGAGGCCGAACGCATCGGGACCGAGGTCGGCGCCGCGTTCGTCGAAGTCACCGCCGGCCATCACCGCGCCGACGCCCAGCACCTGTACGAGGAGCTCGGGTACGACGGGTCGGTCGCGGCCTATCTCCGCAAGCGGATCTAGCGCCGGCTCCAGGGCCGGGCCCACGACTCGACCCGACCCGACGAACCGACCTCCCGACTGACCCGATCGCAGCAATGGCCACCTTTCCCCGACTCCGACTCCGCGACCCGGCGATCGATCTCGTCGAGCTGCCCTGGGAGCAGCCCCTCGCGGAATGGTCGTCCGACCGGCTTGCGTTCCGGTACGTGCCCGTCGGGCCGTCCCGCCACCTCGTCCGGTTCCTCGTCTCCAGTGGCGTCCTGTACGCCCTGAAGGAGCTGCCGCTGACCGTCGCCCGACGCGAGTACGAGGTGCTCCTCCATCTCGAGGGTCTCGGCCTGCCGACGGTCGAGGCGGCCGGCGTGGCCGAGGCGCCGAGCCGCGACAGCGCGATCCTCGTCACGAAGTTCCTGCCCCACTCGCTCCAGTACCGGCGGCTGCTGATGCGCCTCCCGCCCGGGCCGGGCTCGTACCGCGACCGGCTCCTCGACGCGATGGCGTTCCTCCTGGTCGATCTCCACCGGAGCGGCGTCTTCTGGGGCGACTGCTCACTCGCCAACACCCTCTTCCGGCGCGATGGCGATCGGATCCAGGCCTATCTCGTCGACGCCGAGACGAGCGAGGTCTTCCCCCAGCTCTCGGACGGCCAGCGCACCTACGACCTCGAGATCCTCGTCGAGAATGTGGCCTTCGGGCTGGCCGACCTGGCCGCGATGCAGGGCTGGACCGGGGATGCCGCCGAGGCCGACGACGCAATCGGCGCGGCCGAGCGGGTGCGCGACCGCTACGCCCAGATCTGGGGCGTGATCAAGGACGAGCCGATCCTCCATCCCGACGATCGCCAGGCGATCCGCAATCGGGTCCGGCTCCTGAACGACCTCGGCTACTCGGTCGATCTCGACATCGATCCGAACGCAGCCGACGGGCGGGTCCGGCTGCG
>JANLYK010000478.1:0-2903 GCA_031365595.1 Chloroflexota bacterium
GTATGGCACGCTGCCTGGACCGAGGATCAACCCCCCGATGTCGAACGGCACCTTCGCCCCCGCGAACGAGAGGATCGTCGCCGCACCGACCGGCGCGACCTGGTACAGGCGGTCGAGGCCGGCCCGCGTCTGGGTCCGGAGTGGGTCGAGCGTCGAAGCGGGGACGTTCGCCGCCTCGGCCGCGTCGATGGAGGTCCACGCCGCCGACAGGAGGTCGTAGGCCTTGCGCGGGTCGCCCTCGACGAGGTCGACACCGGGCGCAAACACCTCGCCGAGGTTGGCCCGGATCGTGCGCAGCGCCGCCTCACCGGCCGCCACCGATGCGAGGGCCCCTGTGCCCTTGCCGCCCCCGCCGAACGCCCAGACGGCCGTGCCCAGGACGGACAGGACGACGACGAACGCGAGGACGGCCATCGCCGCCCGGCGCTGGGTCTCGCGCCGGGCGGCCGCCGGGGTCACCCGCCGGTACGCCGTCCGGCGGTGGGGCAGGATGTCCTGGAGGCCGCCGACGAACCGGGTGGCGAGGCCGCCCGCAGCGCTGCGCGCGCGACTGGCCGACGCCTGGACCGCGGCGACGCCGCCGCTGACGTTGTCGGCCAACGGGATCGGCGAGCGGTCCGGGGCGCCCGCGAGCGGCTCGGCCGGCCGGACGGGAACGAGCGTCCGCGATCGATGGGTCGAAGCGACCTCGGTGGCCTCGAACGCGATCATCGCGTCACTGCCCGCCCCGTCGGCCGCGAGGAAGCGGTGGTGGAGGTGCTCCATGGAGGGCTGCGGGTGGAGCGTGACCATCGCGTCCTTGAGCTCGTCGGGCCCGAGCCGGGTCATGACGTTGGGCGAGACAAGGACGAGCGAGTCGCCGACCGAGATCTCGCCGCGCCACACGTCCGGCTCCAGCTCGCGGGTCGGCAGGCCCCGCTCGCGGTGCGGGTCCGGCAGGGTCGAGAGGCGGGCCTGCCGGATCAGGTACGCCTCGGCCGGGCCGATCGTGGCCACGTACAGCTCGTTGCCCCGGACCACCGCGATCCCGATGCCGATGGGACCGTTGTCGTTGGTCCCGTGCAGCCCGAGCCGCTCGCGCTGATGGTTGAGCCGCTTGTTGGCCGACGCGATCGCCTTCTCGATGCACACCCGGATCCCGGCCGACTCGTCGTAGTAATACTCACCCCGGATCGTCTCGGCCGCGAGCTGGGTTGCCTCCTGGGCACGGGCCGACGCGATCGTCGAGGTCACGATCAGGTAGAGATGGCCCTTCGAGCGAGCGATCGCACCGATCGTCGGCTCGACCACGACGACGGTGTCGGGTGAGTCGGGGGATCGATCGTGCTCGGCGATGACACCGAGCTTCATCTGCAGACGGACGGCCAAGTCAGGGTCTCTCGTGGCTGGTGGGCGCCGGATGGACGACGGACGGCGCGGAACGCCGGGTCGAGCCCGGTTCGTTCGGGACGCGCGCCCCGAGATTGGCTGGCAGGTCCGGGCAGTATACGCGGCGCCATCGTCCGCCCGGGCCCGTGTTCATTGGCCGGACCGCGCGACGACCACCCGGAGGTCGCGCGCGCCCATGCCCGCCGGGGTTGCGGCAAACGCGGCGAGGAGCTCGGGCCCGCGCAGCCGGAGCTCCTGGGCGACGATCGGGGCGTCGGCCTCGATCGTGACCGCGAACCCCTCGATCCGGATGACCCGGCACGCGCCGGCGGCGGCTGGCACCCGCTCGGCGACGAGCTGCTCGAAGGTCGCCATCGCGCGGGCCAGGCGGAGCTCATCCTCGAGGCCCAGCCCACGGGCCGCGTCCGGGAGGAGGTGACCGATCCGGACCATCGGCCGGCGTCGACCGGTCACGCCGTGGTCCCCCGAGCCGATGCGACCGCCCCGGGCGCCGCGATGGCCCGCAATCCCGCGCCTCCGCCGCCGTCGGGAATGACCTCCCAGGCCGCGGCCGCGGCCACGAGCGCCGGGTCCAGGTCGTCGAGCGTCGTCGTCGTCACGAAGGCCTGCGGGAGCTCGGCGATCCGCCGGACGAGATGGGCGCGGCGCTCGGGATCGAGCTCGGAGAACACGTCGTCGAGCAGGAGAAGCGGCGGCCGTCCGTCCTGGGCCGTCAGGAGGTCGAGCTCGGCGAGCTTGAAGGCGAGGATCGCGGTCCGCTGCTGGCCGCGCGAGGCGAACCCCGACAGGTCGCGTCCGGCCAGCCGGAACACGACGTCGTCGCGGTGCGGCCCCACGAGCGTCGAGCCGTTCCAGACCTCCTTGTCGGCGGTCTCGCGCAGCCGGCGCTCCAGGGCCGCGCGCGGCGCCTCGTCCGGCTCCGCCGGCGCATTCGTCGCGTAGGTGATCTCCAGCCGTGACGCGCCGGCCTCGTCGGGGGCGATCTCGGCGTGCGCGCGGGCCAGCGGCTCGGCCAGGTCGGAGAGAAGTCGCAGACGCTCGGCCACGATCGCTCCGCCGGCGTCGAGGAATGCCGCGTCCCAGAAGCGCAACTCGTCCCGGCCTGCCTGTTCCTCGCGGATCGCCCGGAGGAGGCTGTTGCGCTGCTGGAGCGTCCGGGTATACGCGGCGAGATCCCGACCGTACGCAGCCGAGCGCTGGATCGCCAGCTGGTCAATTGCCGCGCGGCGGAGACCGGGCGAACCGATCACGAGGAGCATCTCCTCGGGCGCGAAGACGACGGTCCGGAGGAGGCCGATCAGGCCGGCGGCCCGGCGCGCGACCCCATTGACCCGGATCCGTTTGCGCGCGCCGGAGCTCGATCCCGCCAACGACCCGGCCGGTCGGACGATCGCGACCTCAACGGTCTCGGGCCCGGCCCGGCCCTCGACCCGAGTCAGCTCACTGCCCCAGCGGACGAGCTCGGCGTCGGTCGAGGTCCGGTGCGAGCGGCCCCAGGCCAGCAGCACGATCGC
>JANLYK010000493.1:0-3432 GCA_031365595.1 Chloroflexota bacterium
GCGATCGCGCCGAGGAGCAGGACCGGCACCGACAACAGGACGTAGTGCTTCTGGAGGGGTGTTGGCGCGGTTTCGGGAACCGAGCGTGGCGGCAGGCCCTGAAGGCTCGGCGGGAGGATGGTCGCGCGCCGCACGGGCGGATTCGGCTCCTCAACCGCCTGTCGGTCGAGGACCGGCATCCCGGACTCCCAGCGCTCGTCATCCATCACGCCGAGTGTACGACCGGCCGTCGATCCACCTTGCCATGCCGGCTGCCCCGGGTTTCGGCTCCCCGGGTTTCGGCTCCCCGGGTTTCGACTCCCCGGGTTTCGACTCCCCGGGGTTCAGCTCCCCCCGGGTTCAGCTCATATGACAGCCACGCGAGCCGTAGGCAGCACCAACGCTCCGGCGACGCGGACGTTCCGCTCATGTGCCGCGCTGAGTGTCGAATGAGCGCGAATGTGGCCGCAAGTGGCTTGCTCGAGGTGGCGCAACGTGGATACGGCCGCCGTCGCTGTCGTATGAGCGAACGCGCCTCGGGACGGCGGACTCGGGACGGCGGACTCGGGACGGCGGACTCGGGACGGCGAGCCACGGGACGGCGGACTCGGGACGGCGAGCCTCAGAGACCCTCGTTCGCCGGGTCGGCGGCGATCGCCTCGGCCTGGGAGGCGCGCCGAGCGGCCAACCGGCCACCCAGCGCCACGTCGCCCACGGCGAGGATCGAGGCGGCAAGGAGAGCGGCGTTCTCGCCGTTGCCGACGCCGACCGTCGCGACCGGCACGCCCTTCGGCATCTGGACGATCGCCAGCAGAGCGTCGAGGCCGTCCGACACGCCGCCCGCCATCGGGACGCCGATGACCGGCCGGGTCGTCTGAGAAGCCACGACCCCGGGCAGGTGGGCGGCCAGCCCGGCGATCGCGATGAAGACGCAGATCCCCCGCTCCTCGGCCCCCGCGATGAAGCTCGAGAGCAGCTCCGGAGCTCGATGGGCGGAGATCACCCGGATCTCCGAATCGACCTCGAGCTCGTCGAGGACGGCCATCGCCCTCTCGGCGGCGGCGATGTCGGAGCGGCTGCCGACGACGATGCCCACGCGGCGCTCGGTCGGGACGGCGGAGGCGTCGGTCATGTCGGGTCTCCTGTCGGGGCTGGATCGTTGGGGCTGCTCGCTTCGCCGGTCGGGCCGCCGCCAACATTGGCCGGGCGCTCGATTCCGAGGCGATCGTAGACGTCGAGGATCCAGCCGCCCTTTTCCGCCTGGTAGATCACGCCATCGAGCGGCCCGCCCGCCCGATCGACGATCTCCTCCTTGATCCGAGCATAGCCCTCGACCAGCGCCGGGTCGGCGCGCAGCGCGTCACGGAACCGGAGGTCCTTGGCGAGATCGCCGCTTCCCCGCGGATGGACGTGGAAGTGGATCCGGAACTCGTCGCCCTCGTGCTCGATCGCGCCGACGTGCATCGGCCGGGTGGAAGGCCACGGGTTGGGCCCGGGCTGTGGCCCGAAGCCGAGCTCGTACATCGCGGTGCTGATCGCCGGGATGTCGGCCGCATCGGCGTCCGTGCCGAGATCAACGATCCCCTTGCCCGGCAGGCCCGGGACGGACGTGCTCCCGATGTGCTCGACGTGGAGGTCGGGACGGGCGGCCTCGATGAGCGCGATCACGCGGGCCGCGACATCGAGCGCGCGCGGGTCCCATGGCCGGACCTGGGCGGCGCGGCGCTCGTACGGACCGATGGGCAAGGATTGCGGCGGCACCCGGGCAGTGTAGGTTCCCGTCAATGCGCCGCGTGACCGGCCGTCGCAGTCACGGGGGACGAATCGGCGTCCTTTCCGACCGGCGCTAGACTTCGTTGACGATGCAACTCCGCCGGGGACTCCTCGTTCTTCCCCTGATCGCGTCCCTCGTGGCTGCGCCCGGGGCCTTCGCGGCGCACCCGACCCAGGGCCCACGC
This sequence comes from Chloroflexota bacterium, assembly GCA_031365595.1. GTDB lineage: Bacteria > Chloroflexota > Limnocylindria > Limnocylindrales > CSP1-4 > CF-46. The sequence goes on from JANLYK010000493.1 coordinate 1,938, forward strand.
CCGGAGGCCGCCACATCGGCGGCCAAGCCCGTCAGGATCGACCTGGCCGACGCGAGAGACTTCGTCAAGCAGACCAACTTCGTCCAGTGCGTCGGGGCGAGTATGCAGATGATGCTCAACATCATGGATGCCCGGGACGATCGGACCGCACGGACCCAGCTTCAGCTTCAGAACCTGGCGCGCAACCTGTCCGGCCCGACCCGCGAAGGGTTCCAGCGCCAGGGCGCGAGTGTCCGCGGCTGGTCGGGCGGGTTGAACGAGCTCGGCGCCGGGCCCTATCGCCTCGTCGGCACGGACACGATCGACGAGGCGTTGCACCTCGCCGCCAAGGCCATCGCGATCACGGGAAAGCCGGTCGGCCTGCTCCTCTGGTCCGGTCGGCACGCGTGGGTGATGAGCGGGTTCCACGCGACCGCCGACCCGCGCGTGACCGACGACTACACCGTGACCCGGGCGATCGTCCTCGACCCGCTCTACCCGTACGGCTCGACGACGTGGGGCCCGAGCCCGAAGCCGCGCGAGGCATTGACGCCGTCCGTCCTCGGCAAGCAGTTCGTCCCGCGCCGGCGCGGGACGTGGGCGGGCGCTCCGGTCGGGAGCCCGACGACGGCCACGCTGTCCGCGTTCTCGGGCAAGTATGTGCTCGTCCTGCCGTACGCGCCGACGCGCATCGCGCGCGACCGGCACATCCCCGCCTGAACCTCGGAGCCGACGCCCCGGCTGATGCGACGGTGCGCTACCGTCCCAGAGTGACGACCGTGCCGCTGATCCTCGACGTCGACACCGGGATCGACGATTCGCTCGCCCTCCTCTACGCCGCCGCCTCGCCCGAGGCGGAGCTCGTCGCGGTGACCTGCGTCGGCGGAAATGTCGATGCCCACCAGGTCGAGCGCAACACGCGCGCCGTCCTCGAGCTCGCCGGCCGGACCGACGTCGAAGTCGCGCTCGGTCGCGACCGGCCGCTCGTGAAGGCCATCGAGACGACCCCCGAGACCCATGGCCCGCAGGGCCTCGGCCACGCCGAGCTGCCGCCGCCGAGCCGGCCGCTGAGCCAGCGTAACGGCGTGGACGTGATCCTCGAGGAGGCGCGCCGTCGGCCCGGCGAGATCACCCTCGTGACGCTCGGGCCCCTCACCAACCTGGCCCTCGCGCTTCTCCGCGAGCCGGCCCTGCCCCGCCTGCTCAAGGGCTGGACACTGATGGGCGGCGCCTACCGCCACCCCGGGAACACCGCGCCGACCACCGAGTGGAACATCCACTGCGACCCCGATGCGGCGAAGATCGCGTTCACACTCTGGGGCGAATCAGCGGCGGAACACGGCCATCCGCGGCCCGTCGCGCTCGGCCTCGACGTCACCGAGCAGGCGAAGATCACGCCGGACCACGTCGTCGAGCTGGCCCGGGCCGCCGGCAGCACGCCGGATGACTCGCTGGCCCTGGCCCGCGGCGAGGATCCGATGCTGGCAACCCGCTCGGTCGCGAGCAACCCGATCGT
>JANLYK010000508.1:0-3050 GCA_031365595.1 Chloroflexota bacterium
ATCGAGGACATCCGGCTGATCTCGCGGACCACGGTCAGTGGCGTCCCCGGGTCACTCGACGTGGACGGCTTCCTGCTCCGCGACCCGTTCACGATCCGGGCGATCGGCAAGCCCGAGACGCTCGTCGGATCCCTGACCCGGGCCGGCGGCATCGTCGCCCAGCTGTCCGCCACGAATCCCGGAGCGACGGTCGAGGTCCAGCCCATCGACGAGCTGATGACCCTGCCCGCGACGCGCCGCGATCTCGTCCCGGAGCATGGCCACCCGCGCCTTTGATACCCTCCGCCCGATGACGGACCGACCCGCGCTCACGCTCTACCTCGGCGACCTGCTCCGTCTCCGTCGAGCCCACCCGTGTGGCGGCGACACGTGGCTCATCGATCGCCTCGGCGCCGACATCGGGTTGCGCTGCCAGACCTGCGACCGCCACGTTCTCGTCGAGCGGCGCACGATCGAGAGCCGCTTGGTGGACTTCGTCAGGCGCGGCGACCCGGTCCTGAGCGCCGCGGCTGCGCCGCGACCCAGCGCCCCGTGACGGGCAGCGGGGCATCGCCCGCGGCCGCCGGCGCACCGTCGGACGGCGCTCTCGACGTCTTCCGCAACCGCCCGTTCCTGCTCCTCTGGCTCGCCCAGGCGGCGACCCAGATCGGCGGCAACATGGTCATCTTCGGCCTGACCGTCATCATCGCGAAGTCGACCGGTTCGACGACCGCGGTCAGCGCCCTGATCCTGACCTTCCTCCTGCCGGCCGTCCTGTTCTCGGCCCTCGCCGGCGTGTTCGTCGACCGCCTCGATCGGCGGGTCGTCCTGATCCTCACGAACATCCTGCGCGGCGGCGCGTTCATCGCGATGTTCTTCGTCGGCGACCACCTGCTCCTGATCTATATCCTGAACATCCTGGTCTCGACGATCACCGTCTTCTTCGCGCCGGCCGAAGCGGCGATGATCCCGATCCTGGTCCCGCGCAAGCAGCTGCTGTCGGCGAACGGGATCTTCACGCTGACCCTGAATGCGGCGTTCGCCCTGGGGTTCACCCTCGTCGGGCCGCTAATCGTGAAGATCGCCGGGGCACCCGCTCTGATCGTCGTCGTGGCCATCCTGTACTTCGTGGCCGCCGGCTTCTGCTTCACCCTGCCGGCGGGCCCGCCGGTCCGGCGCGACGATGCCCCGACCGGCGCCCGCGGCCGGGCCCGCGAGGCCGAGAACGCGATCGGCTCGGTCGTGATTCAGCTGCGCGAGGGTCTGAGCTACATCCAGGCGCACCGCGAGATCCGCTGGTCGTTGATCTATCTCGGGATTGCCGCGTCGCTGGTCGGCGTGCTCGGTGTGCTCGGGCCGAGTTTCGCGAAGGGGACGCTCGGGCTGAGCTCCGAGGACTTCGTCGTCGTCGTGCTGCCGCTCGGCGTCGGGATCGTGATGGGCATCCTGCTCCTGAATGCCTACGGCCGGCTGCTCCCTCGGCGACGCGTGATCGAGGGTGGCCTGATCGCCCTCGGCGGATTCCTCGCCGCCATGGCCCTGTCCGGCCGGATCAGCAACTTTCTCGCGTCGTCGGTGACGCGGACCGGCCTGCCGGACCTGTCCCTGTTGACGTCGCTCCTGTCGATCGTGGTCGCAGTGGCGTTCTTCGCCGGCGTGGCATATGCCGCGGTCGCGATCCCGGCCCAGACCCAGCTCCAGGAGGACCTGCCCGAGGACGTCCGGGGGCGCGTCTTCGGCGTGTTGAACATGCTTGTCTCGGTCGCGAGCTTCCTGCCGATCCTGATCGTCGGCCCGATCGCGGACCTGATCGGGACGACCCTCGTCCTCGTCGTGGTCGCGATCCTGATCGGCGCGTCCGGGTTGGCGTCGATCTACCTGCGCGGCCCGCTCCGGGCCACCGAGCGGGAACGCCGGGCGAACGTCAGCGCCGATCACGACCCGTTCGTGAACGCGCTCGGCGTCGAGCTCCGGGCGGAGGATTACCCGGACGAGGATGGCGACGGGATTCCGGACTGGCCGGAGGACGCGGTGCCGGCTTCGAGCGTCGCGCCCGAGCTCCGACCGGCGGTGGACCCGGTCACCGCGGCCGAGTCGCAATTCGACCCGGACGCGCTCACGCGTGAGATGTCGATGGATCCCGAGGATCTCGGCGCGCCCGCCGACACCTCCCGAGACACGGGCCGCGGCACGACCCGCGACCGCCGCCCGCCGGCCTGAACGGAGCGAATCGATGGCCCGGATCGCGATCGTGTTCACCGGCGGCACGATCAGCATGCGCAACGATCCGGTTGCCGGGGGCAACGTGCCGGTCCTCGGCGGTTCGGCCCTGCTCGAGACGGTGCCCGGCCTGGCCGCGCTCGCCGACCTCGTCCCGATCGACCGCGGGCTGACACCGGCGTCCCACTTCACGTTCGACGCCCTCTTCGGGCTCTCCCGGGCGGTCGAGGACGCGCTGGCCTCGGACGACGTCGATGGCGCGGTCGTCGTCCAGGGCACCGATACGATCGAGGAAACAGCGTTCTTCCTCGATCTGCTCCATCACGGCTCGAAACCGATCGTCGTGACCGGCGCGATGCGCTCGGCGAGCTTCGCCGACTACGACGGGCCGGCCAACCTGACGGCGGCCGTCCGCGTCGCCGCCGATCCGGCTGTCGGTGGCGCAGACGTAGGTGTCGTCGTCGTCCTCGACGGGTCGATCGAGCCAGCCGACGATGTGACGAAGACCCATGCCTCGGCGTTCGATACGTTCCGGAGCCTGAACCGCGGATCGCTCGGGTGGGTCGTGGACGGCGTGGTGCGGCTCTCTGCAACCCGCGGCGCGCGCCGGCGCGTCGGGGCCGAGCGGGCGGCCGAGCGGGTATTCCTGGTCACGGCGACCGTCGCGTCGGACGGGACGCCGATCGCTGCCCTGCACGCCGCCGGAGCCGACGGGTTCGTGGTCGCGGCGACGGGCGCAGGCAACACGTCGGCGAGCCTCCTCGTGGCGGCCGAGGCGGCGATCGCCGACGGGATCCCGGTCGTCCTCGCGACGCGTTGTCCTGCGGGCGCGGCGTCGGACGGGTACGCGT
>JANLYK010000517.1:0-4529 GCA_031365595.1 Chloroflexota bacterium
GCGATCGCGGCCCGCCTCGCCGACGTCCGCTCCCTCGAGGAGTGGGTGCCGGCTGCCGGCCGGCCGCGGCGGACGGTCGGGATGGCCGAAGATGCACGCGTGGAGGTCGGCGCCGGCCGATGAGCCGGTTCGACCTCGTCATCTTCGACTGTGACGGCGTCCTCGTCGACAGCGAACGCCTGTCGGTCGGGCTCGATGTCCAGCTCCTCGCCAGCCTCGGCTGGCCGCTGGCGGAGGCCGAGATCATCGAGCGCTGGGTCGGACGGACCGAAGCCGCGATGCGGGCCGAGATTGAGGCCCACCTCGGGCGCGACATCGGTCGGGAGTGGGCGGCGTTCGCCGACCAGTACGTGCGCGCCTTTGCCGCCCATCTCGAGCCCGTCGCCGGCGTCATCGAGGCGGTCCACGCCATCCAGGCGTCGGGTGTCGCCACGTGCGTGGCCTCGAGCGGCGATCACGGCAAGATCCGGCGGAACCTCGCGAAGACGGGCCTGCTCGATCGGTTCGACGGCCGGATCTTCAGCGGCGACGACGTCGAGCACGGCAAGCCCGCTCCTGACCTGTTCCTTTATGCGGCCGAGGTGATGGGCGCAGCGCCCGCTCGCTGCGCGGTTGTCGAGGACTCACGCCATGGGGTTGCCGCGGCGCGTGCGGCCGGGATGTGGGCCTTCGGGTACGGCGGCGGCGTCATTCCGGGCGCGGCCCTCGCCGGACCTGCGACGACGGTCTTCACCGAGATGCGCGCCTTGCCCGAGTTGATCCTGCGCTGACTTCGAGGCCCGCCCGGCTCGGAACACCACATGAGCGCAACGAGCACGAAGTCGGTCAGCCGCGAACGAGGACCGCCGCCGCGGGCATCTCCTGGACGAGCGCCTGGCCGAGGGACCAGAGCGTGAGCGTGGTCAGGGCGACCATGATCAGGGCCAGCGGCACCTCAAGCCGGCGACGCCCGGGTTCGCCGCGAGTCGCGCCGGTCTCCCGGGCCATGACCACGTGCCCAGCCCAGGCTCCAAGCATGTGCCCACCGACGACCGCCGCGAGCTGGATGGTCCAGACGAAACCGGCCGGCAACCAGTCGGAGGAGGGCTCGAAGAATGCCCAGCCGAAGTTGCCGAGATCCCAACCCTGCTGGAGCGGGTCGGCGGCCGCGACGATCATCCGCTGGCCGTCGATCAACAGGTAGGTGAAGTAATGAGCGACGAGGTAGCCGGCAGCGATCGGGAGCAGGCCGGCCGCAGTCGCCTTGATCCCCACGAGACGCGAGACGAGCAGTCCGGCGCCAACGATCAGCGTCAGGAACCCGAAGAGCTGGAGCGTCTTGACTGGCACGCCCGGCATCCCGAAGACCGAGAACCAGGGCTGGGTCTGGGACAGGCCGTCAAACAGGATCGACGCCGTCCCGATTCCGATGAGGACGACGTCCTCGACCCGCCAGCCGGGGAGCAGCAGGCCCGAGGCGAACGTCCGGCGCTCGACCCGGTCGTCGGCCGCAACGCCGACCAGCCCGTATGGCGCGAGGCGATTCAGAAGGCCGAACCAGACGCTGAACGTCTCGCCGTCGCGGCGCCAGGCATCGCGCCCGAACTGGGCCATCATCGCGACCGTGAACGCGGAGTACCCGACGAGCACGATGAACAGCGCGCGCGGGCCGGCGACGTTGCCGACGAGCTCGAGCCAGACGAAGAAGGCGAGCCCGATGACCGCCGGCCAGCGACCGAGCGCGCGCGGGTACGCGGCGGGTGCCCAGCCCTGGATGCCGACGCGGCGGAGCAGGCCGGCGCCGAGGTCATGGATGGTCGCGAACGGGTCGAGCCAGTGCCAGACCGGGCCGACGAAGGCCGACAGCATGGCCAGGCCGACCCAGCCGTAGACCCACAGGAACAGAGTGGAGACTTCGCCCGTGCCCGTGCCGCCGACGATTCCCTGGGCGACGATCCAGAGCCAGCCGAGGAGGCCGACCGCGCGCAGCCCGATCCGCAGGGCCGCCGGCGGGCGGTGGCCCGCGCCGCTGACCGGCGGCTCCGCGCAAACGTCGGCGACGAGGAGGAACGCGAACGACAAGCCGACCGCGAGGGCCGCGCCGGCGTGGTAGACGATGAGCGGCAATCGACTCTGGTACGTGGTGGACATGCTGTGGGCGAGGACCGTCGCCGGGCCGGCGAGCACGAGCGCGCCGACAGCCGGCGCGAGGACGATGAAGAGGCGGCTGCGCATTCGGTCCCTCATGTGGGGGTCGATCACGCCCCGCGACGCGATCGAGCGCGGGCGAGCCACAGTCCCAGCCCGAGGATGGCGAGGACGACGACGATGACCGGAATCAGCGCGTCGCCTGTCGACGCGATCGGGGTCGTCGGCGGGGCGGACCGGGACGGCGCCGCGGACGCGACGTCCGACGCCGTTGGCGAGCTGGCCGATGGCACGTCCACCGGAGGGTTGCTCGGGCCGATCGTGGGCGGCGCCGTGGATGGCGCCAGCGTGAACGTGGTCGTGCCGGTGTTCCGTTCGTTGTCCTGGGTCGAGAACGAGGTCCAGCGGATCGTGTAGGTGCCAGGTGTCATGACGGCTGGGAGGGCGAGTCGCATGGTGCCCACGTCGTCGCCCGGGTCGATCGTCCCACCCTCGGCGACGAGGGCGCCGCCAGCATCGACCAAGCGGATCGAGCTCCGCCCGGGATCGAGGGGTTCCGAAAACGTCATTACGATCTCGGCCGGCGGACCGCCAACCGTCGACGTGTCGGCCGGGGTCACGGTGGCGAGCTCGGCGTGGCCCAGGGCGGCGCCCGGCACTCCGGCGAGGACGACGGCGACGGCCAGAACGGCCACGAGCCGGGTCATTCGTCGGGGAGGCATCGACGCGAGTGTAGGCGGGGGTCCGGGCCGCCGCCCGTGAGCCGTCCGGCCCGGATCAAGGGGCCGCCCGGCCCGATCGTGAGAGCCGTCCCGGCCAGCGCCGGAGGAGAGTCGCGAGAGGGTGACGGCGACGCGGTTGTTGTCAGGCCGCCGGGGCCAGTCGATCCGGGCCGTCGTCGCACGGTTGAGCCGCGCGCGAGAAGGGGACGGGAGCGGTCCTGGCCGGTCCGGCGATCGCCTCGCCGAGGGCGACCAGCCATTGCCCGAGTCGAACCCGCCGCGGCGGAACGTCGGCCGGGTTGGACGGCGCCACGTTGCGGGCAGCGGCGTGCTCGTGGAGATGGTCGCGATTGCGCTCGGCGCGCAGGGCGGCGCCCTCCCGCGCCAGGTCGGCGATGTGGTCGGCCACGGCGGCCCGCTGGAGATCGATCATGTCGGTCACCCCGTTCGTCCCTTCATTGGATGCGTTCTTCACTCAGATGTTCGATGGTTGTCTAACTCGTGGCCCGAAACGTGGGCCGCGGTGCGAACCGCGGCCCGTGATCGTCGGCCGGGCTAGCCGATCAGGAAGCGCTTGACCTCGGCCGACGCATCGTCGAGCCGGTTCCGCCGGAGCGTGTAGTACATGACCGTGCCCGATTCGGTGATCGTCACGAGTCCCGCCGAGCGGAGCTGGGCGAGGTGGTGCTTGATCGTCGGCTTGGACAGCTCGAGGAGCTGGGCGATCTCGGTGAGATACAGGTCGCGCGAGGAGAGGAGCTTGAGGATCTTGAGGCGCGTCTCGTCGCCGAGCGCCCGATGGAGGCGGACCAGGGCCAGCGGCGGCGTCAGCGCATCCGACGGCCCGAGCGCGCTGTCGGCCACCGGATATCCGAAGAACCGCCAATCGCGGGCGGACATCAGGAAGTTGTACGGCCGTGAGAAGTAGGACGGGCCGAGGATCACACGCGAAATCCCGGGCTCGGGCAGGTAGCGCACGCCGCCGGTCGTGGTCTCGATCAGGTCGCCGGGAGCCAGTCGTTCGCGATCCGCCGCGCGCTCGTCGTAGTCGCGCTCCAGGATCGAGAGCACACGCGGCTCGATCTCGGCGAAGACGGTCTGCCAGGCGCGCAGGACGGTCAGGATCCGCTCCTTGGCAACGACCGGATCGCGGAGGAGCTGGAGGCGTCCCAGGCGATTCCAGTCGGGCAGCTTCTCGGTCAGGCTGGCCAGGGCCGTCTGGTCGCCGCCGATCGCAAGGTCGACAAGGCCGTCGACGGCATCATCGTGGCTGTCGTCCGCCATGAGCGCCCCAAGCAGGTCGGCCGGACTGGTGGCCGCGACGAGGGCCACGAAGTCCGCTGATGTCCGGACGTCGGGCTGATCGACGAGGAGCACGCCGGCGTGGATCGCGAGCTCGCTCTCGAACAGGTCGTGGATCCCGGTCCGGATGTCCGCGGGAAGGGCCGCCCGGCTGGCGATCAGCCACTCCCGATCTGGGGCGGGCAGGTCGTCAGTCGAGCCCGCGTCGGCGGACAGCGAGAACACGAAGTCGTACGCGGTCCGGACGTCCCAGTCGATCCGGAACGAGCCGCTGCCGCGGGTCAGGTCACGGACGATCGCGCGTTGCGGCGAGTCGACAGCCCGTCCAGTGGTTCGCCTCGTCGCGGGTCGTGCAGCCATTGCCTGTTTCATCGCTCC
>JANLYK010000523.1:0-2476 GCA_031365595.1 Chloroflexota bacterium
TCATGGCCGGCGACGGCGACCCGCTGAACTGAGCCGGTCGTGCGACTCGAGCTCACGAAGCGGGCCGACTACGCGATCCGGACCGTCGTCGCCCTTGCGGCGGCGGTCCCCGACGAGCGCCTGAGCGTTCGCCGGATCGCGACCGAGCACGACATCCCCGTCCGTTTCCTCGCCCAGGTCATGGCCGACCTCGTGTCGGCCGCGATCGTTGAGGGCCAGACCGGTCGATCCGGCGGCTATCGCCTGGCGCGCGCGAGCTCGGCGGTCTCCCTGCTCGAGGTCATCGAGGCCGTCGAAGGCGACAGCCGGCGACGCGACTGCGTGATCCGCGGTGGGCCCTGCCAGGTCACGTCAACGTGCGAGGCGCACGACGTGTTCGCGGCCGGTCAGGAGGAACTGCTGGACCGGTTCCGGACGACCTCGATCGCGAGCCTCCAGCAGATCGCGTGACTGCGTCCGGCGCAGCGACGGACAGGCTGGCCGGTCGCGCGATACAGTGACCCACGGAATGCGGGAGTAGCTCAGTTGGCAGAGCGGCAGCCTTCCAAGCTGCATGTCGCGAGTTCGAACCTCGTCTCCCGCTCCACCGATCCCTTCGAAGGCGATCGTGGCGACGCGCTTCGGGCGACGGCGCTTCGGCTGCGAACCACCCTCGACCGAACGATTCGCGCGACTCCCACACTCGCGACGGATGCCGAGGCGCTCTCCCTCGCCTACCGGAGCGGCGAGACCCCCGCGGGCGCGCGCTCCTTTGTCCACGACGAGCGGTCCGCCGTGGCCTACGCCGCCGCCCGGATGCCGGCCACGTTCGCCGCCGTGGGCCGGGCCATGCTCGAGGGCGCCCGCAGCCTGCCGGGCTTCCAGCCCCGGACCCTGGTGGACATCGGCGCGGGGACGGGGAGTGCAAGCTGGGCGGCCTCTGCCGTCTGGCCGAGCCTCGAGCGCGTCACCCTGATCGACGGCGAGCCGGCGATGGTCGGGCTCGGACAACGCCTTGCCGCCGCTCGTTCCGTGCCGCCCCACCTCGCCGCCGCCGAGTGGCGGGTCGGCCGGCTCGGGACCGAGGACTTGCCGAGCTCGGATCTGGTCGTGGCGGCGTACGTGCTGGGCGAGCTCGATCCGGAGTCGATGGCACGGGTCGTGGACTCGGCCTGGGCGGCGACCTCGGCGCCGGGCGCGCTGGTCATCGTCGAGCCGGGCAGCCGGGCTGGCTTTGCCCGGATCCTCGACGCCCGGGATCGGCTGATCGCCGCCGGCGCGACGATCGTGGCGCCCTGCCCGGGCAACGTCGCCTGTCCGGTTCGCGACCCGGAGTGGTGCCACTTCCTCGCCCGTCTCGATCGATCGCCCCTCCAGCGGAGCGCCAAGGCGGCGACTCGCTCGTGGGAGGACGAGCCTTATTCCTACGTCGTCGCCGCCCGGCCGGATCCATGGCGCGCGCCCAAGCCCGGCGCCGCCCCCGCTCCGCGGGTCGTGCTCGGCCGGCCGCGCCACCAGCCGGGCCGGGTCGGGCTGCGGGTCTGCGCCCCGGACGGGCTCACCGAACCGACGATCAGCCGGCGTGACGGTCGCGCCTGGCGAGCCGCGCGCGACCTCGCGTGGGGGGATCGCATCGAGGGCGACCTGGCCGACCACCTGCACCTGCCCCATGGCCGTGAGATCGACGACGCAAGGGCGGCCGGGCCGGCCCCGAATTCGGATGAGGACGGCACCTGACCAATCGCCCGACCGGGTCATGCCGCTCCCACCCGATCGGGTCCTTTCGGCAGGGGCCCCGGTGGTGCCACGCTCGACGTCGACCGGAGTCATCCCAGGCGTCCACCGTTGACGACGACAGCAAGACAGGATTCGCCATGCAGACGTTCGCTGGCCATCAGGGTCGCTCGGCATGAAGCTGTTCGGATCGACCAAGCCCGGACCGGCGTTCCCCGGCACCGGCGGCCGGACGCCGGGCACGGATCGTGTCTGTCTCCAGTGCGGGATGCTCGCGGCCGGCGGCGGTGTCGCCTTCTGTCGGCGCTGCGGCTTGTCGATCGGGGCCGCGCCCCGGGCCGAGGCCACCCTGCCGACCTGCCCGACCTGCTACGCCGAGGTCGGCGACGACGGCCGTCTGCCCTCCTATCGGGCGAGTCATCACCGGATCCACCTCGTGACCCACATGGACGAGCACGACCAGTTCCCGGTCGGCGATGACGACTATCTCGAGTCGCTGCGGGCAGGCGAGATGATCCGGATCGGGCGCTGGCAGGCCCCGTTCGACCTCGTCCGGCGCTACCTCGTCACGGGCGCGCTCGATGGCGGGCGGCGACGGGCGTACGAGCACTCGGCGATCGTCAACGCGATGGCCCAGCTGAAGCGCTGGGGCCCCGACGCGGAGATCTTCGGCGACCAGGCCGAGTGGCAGGCGGCGCGCCAGGCCGTCACCGACCTGATGGAGCGCTTTCACAAGGGCTCGTCCATCCGGACCTGACGGCTT
>JANLYK010000550.1:0-8819 GCA_031365595.1 Chloroflexota bacterium
GCTCGTTCGGGGCGGGCAATTACGCCATGGCCGGCCGGGCATACCAGCCGCGCTTCCTGTGGACCTGGCCGAATGCGCGGATCTCGGTCATGGGTGGCAGCCAGGCGGCGCGGGTCCTCTCGACGGTCGGCGGGCCGTTCGCCGACGACGCCGCACGCGACGCCTTCGAGGCGCCGATCCTCGAGACGTACGAGCGTGAGGGATCGCCATACTTCGCCACCGCCCGGCTGTGGGACGACGGCGTCATCGACCCGCTCGACACTCGCCGCGTCCTGTCCCTCGGCATCGAAGCCGCCGCCCACGCCCCGATCCCGGACACGCGGTTCGGCGTGTTCCGGATGTGACCCGCACCCCACAGGAGGCTTCCGATGATCACGTTCTGGAGTGAGACGCCGGGCCGGCGCCGACGCGAAGTCATCGCCGATGTCGCGACCTGGGCGTGGGTCGCCCTGTGGTCCGTCGTGGCGTTCCGGATCCACGAGGCGATCGCAGGGTTCGCCGAGGCAGGCCGGGCTCTCGAGCGCGGCGGCGCTGCCATCCAGGGGGCTGGCGGTCAGATCGGCTCATCGCTCGAGGGGTTGCCGCTCGTTGGACCCGGTGTGGGCGAGGTCGCCCGGCGCGCGTTCACCGGGGCCGGCGAGCCATTCGTCTTCGTCGGATCCGAGTTCGTCGACCTGATCACGCTCCTTGCCCGCGTGCTGGCCCTTCTCATCCTGGCGGTTGCGCTCGTGCCTTGGCTGAGCCGCTACCTGCCATGGCGGGCAGCCCGCCTCGCGCAACTCCGATCAGCGACGGCCGCGATCCGGCGACGTCCGGCCGGCGTGCCGGTCGAGTCGATCGACCAGGTCCTCGCGAGCCGCGCATTCCACCGACTCTCCTGGGAAGAGCTCCTTGCTCATAGCCGGGACCCACTCGGCGATTTCGCGTCCGGCCGCTACAAGGCCCTGGCACGAGCGGAGCTCGAGTCGGCCGGGCTCCGGCCCCGATGACGTTGGCGGCGGCGGACGGACGGGTGGTCCAGGTCAACGTCTCGCCCGGCGGCGTCCCCAAGCTGCCGATCGCGGAGGCGCGAGTGGGGCGTCAAGGGCTGGACGGCGACGCCCACGATCACGCCGCGGTCCACGGCGGGCCGCACCGGGCGGTCTGCCTGCTCGCGATGGAGGCGATCGAGCGGGTCCGCGCCGACGGCCATCCCGGCGTCGAGCCCGGGGCGGTTGGCGAGAACCTGACGACCGAGGGCATCGAGCTTGCCCTCCTGCCGGTCGGGGCGCGCCTCGCGGTCGGCGCCGAGGTCGTGCTCGAGATCTCCGGCCCGGCCAACCCGTGCGACGTGATCAAAGGGGCGTTCGTGGGTGGCAAGTCCGGGCGGATCGCGATCCTCCTGCACCCGACCGACTCGCGGATGTACGCGCGGGTCGAGCGCGAGGGTGTCGTCCGGCCGGGCGACCCGATCCACGTGCTGCCGGCTCGACTGGACACGAACGCCGAGATCCACCACGAGCTCGACCTCCTCGACAACGTCGAACGTGAGGCCTGGCTCGCGATGTGGCGCGCCGCGGCCGACTCCGGGATCGACGTCCGGATCCTCGACCGGGGCGACATGGCCGGGGCCGCGTCGCCGGACCTGCCGGGCTCGGTCTTCAACCGCGCGTTCGGGATGCGCCAGGTCCCGATCCATCGGCCGCGGATGGAGGCGCTGTTCCGCGATGCCGGGGTTCGGGGATGGTTGGTCGCAGGGATCGACGATCCGGAGTTCGCCGGGCGCGAGCCGGAGTGGCCGGTCGGCGTCCACTTCGCGCTGGTCGCGGACGTCCTCTCGCGAGACGCCGAGACGGGCGCGTCGGCTATCGACGAGCTGGTGATCCGGCGGGTCGATCCCGACGATGCGGCGGACGTCGCGCGCTGGGCCGAGATCTACCTCGCCGGATTCGGGATCGAGGGACCGATGGCCGATGCCTGGCGGCGCTTCAACCCGTTTCTCGTCCGGGCCCGTGGCTACCAGCAGTTCATCGGCAGGCTGAACGGTCGCGATGTCGCGGCATCGGCGATGTTCAACCGCCGGCGCGTGGCGTGGCTCGGCGCGGGCACCGTCCTGCCCGAGGCGCGCGGAGCCGGCATCCAGCGGGCGCTCATCGCCGATCGCGTGCGCCGGGCCCAGACGGCCGGATCGACGAAGGTCCTGTCGACGGCCGAGATCAACACGATCTCCGCGGCCAACCTGGAGTTCTTCGGGATCCGCCGGATCTGGACGCGGGGCCACTTCCCTGTCGAGCCGGATGAAGTTGCGCCCGCACCGGCCGGTAGGATTCCGTCGTGACCGATCTCCTCCGCCTCGAGCGCAGCGGCCCGAACGACGCCGTGGCCCGCGTGACCCTCGCCCGGCCCGATATCCACAACGCGTTCAATGCCAGCCTCATCGCGGAGCTGCGCCAGACGTTTGCCGCCCTCGCCCGCGAGACGCCGACCGAGCTCCGGGTCGTGATCCTGGCGGGCGACGGTCCGTCGTTCAGTGCCGGCGCCGACATCGACTGGATGCGGGCAGCCCTTCACCTCGACGTCGAAGGCAACGAGCAGGACGCGATGGCGTTCGCGGACACACTCGAGGCGATCGACACCTGTCCGGTGCCGGTGATCGCCCGGGTCCACGGCGCGGCCCTCGGCGGGGGGGCCGGGCTGTGCGCGGTTGCGGATCTCGTGATCGCCGAGGCCGGGGCGAAGTTCGGGTTCACCGAGACCCGCCTCGGGATCCTGCCGGCGGTCATCTCGCCGTTCGTGATCGCGAAGATCGGCGAGACGAACGCCCGGGCTCTGTTCCCGGGGAGCCGCCGCTTCGACGCGGTGCGGGCCCAGCGGATCGGGCTGGTCCACGAGGTGGTCGAGGGTGTTGCGGCGCTCGACGCGGCGATCGATGTCGCCATCGCGGATGTGCTCGCATCCGGGCCGACGGCGGTCCGAGCCGCGAAGGCGATCGTGCGCGAGGTGCGCGGCCTGGGTCACGGGTCGTCGAAGTGGCACACGGCCCGGGTGATCGCCCGACAGCGCGTGTCCGAGGAGGCCCAGGAGGGGTTCAGGGCCTTCACCGAGAAGCGCCGCCCGGTATGGGCACCCGACGACTGACGACGGCGCTTGCGCTGCTCACCGCTGTGGCGCTGTTGGCCGGCTGCGGGGGGTCGCCGCGCGACCTGGGCACCGTCCAGCCGCGTGTTGCAGACCCGATGTTCCCGGGGCCATGGACGCTCGTCGAATTCGAGAGGATCGTGCCCGGCCCGGCGGCGGTGGAGTCGCGCTTTGTCGAAGTTGATCCAGACGGACGGACGCTGACGGCATTCTTCACGGGCGGCGACCCTGGCTGCCACGCGGTCGCCGGCGTCGAGATCGAGCACCGCGGTCGCGAGCTCCCGCGCGTGACGATCCAGTACGGGATGCGGCTCTGGGTGAATAGATGCGGCTCTGGGTGAATAGTTGCAACGCTGCGCTGTACTCGCTCGCGATCCGGTTGCCGCTGGAGCCGCCGTTCGTGCGGTAAGGCACGGCTCGCCGGGCCGGCACGTGCTGAATCGCGATTGCACGCCTGCCGCGCACTACGACGAACGGAGCCTCCCATTCGCACGTCCGACGGCCGTTCCGGCGTCAGATCGCCCGCCCCGCGAGCAGATCATCGCCGGACGGCCGGTCACGAGGCCCGCGGTGGAACCCCAGCCGTCGTAACACCCGCCTGGCGTGCACATGGAGCGTGAGGTCGGGATCCGGCATTCACAGGGCAGGGGTGCGACAATCGCGCCACGATGGCTGAGGATCTGAGCCCCAGCGAGGCCGCGCGCCGGATCGGGGCGACCACGCGATCTGTCCAGCGCTGGATCACGACGGGACGCCTGCCTGCTCGGCGGGTCGGTGGGCGGTGGCGTGTCGCGTCTGACGCGATTGACGCGTTTGCACCATTGTCAGAGCCGTCCTCCCCGGTCGGTGGTGGCATTGCAAGAGTCTTCGTGGCGAACCGCGGCGAGATCGCCGCCCGGATCACCCGGACCTGTGATCGGCTCGGCATCGTCGCGATCGTGCCCGACACCGACGGCCGCTCCGCCCTCGACCTGCTCGACATCGATGCCGTCGTCGCGGCCGCCCGGGCCGCTCACGCCGACGCCATCCATCCGGGCTTCGGGTTCCTCGCCGAGAACGCCGCCTTCGCGGACGCCGTGCTCGCCGCCGGGATCCGCTGGATCGGACCGCCCCCGGCCGCGATCCGCGCGATGGGCGACAAGGCAGCAGCCCGCCAACTCGCCCACCGCCTCGGAATCCCGACGATCGCCGGCTACGACGGCGCCGACCAGACCGACCCGGCCCTGACCCGGGCGGCGAAGCAGATCGGCTACCCGATCCTGGTCAAGCCGGCCGCGGGCGGCGGCGGCAAGGGAATGAGAACCGTCCGTGCATCTGCCGATCTCCCGGCCCAGTTGGCGGCCGCCCGGCGCGAGGCGACGGCGGCGTTCGGCGACGATCGGTTGATCCTGGAGCGGTTCCTCGAGGGCCCACGTCACGTCGAGGTCCAGCTCCTGTTCGACAGCCGCGGCAATGGCGTCCATCTCGGCGAGCGCGATTGCTCGCTCCAGCGCCGCCACCAGAAGGTCCTCGAGGAGACCCCGTCGCCGGCGGTCAGGTCCGCGACAAGGCGGGAACTGACCGATGCGGCGCTTGCGCTCGCCCGCGAGGTCGGGTACGAGAGCGCGGGCACCTGCGAATTCCTGCTCGACGACACCGGCGCGGTCTTCTTCCTCGAGATGAACACCCGGCTCCAGGTCGAGCATCCCGTCACGGAACTCGTCACCGGCCGCGACCTCGTCGCCGACCAGATCCGGATCGCGGCCGGCCAACCGCTCGGGTTCGGGCAGCGCGACGTCCGGCCGAGCGGCCACGCCATCGAGGTCCGCCTCTACGCGGAGGACGCCGAGGCAGGGTTCCTGCCGGCGACCGGCCCGATCCTGGCCCTGCGCTGGCCGACGGGCGAGGGCGTCCGGGTCGATGCCGGCGTCGTCGAGGGCGACGAGGTGACCGGCCGGTTCGACCCGATGCTGGCCAAGGTGATCGCCCACGGCGCGACACGCCGTGAGGCGCTTGCCCGGCTCACAACGGCGCTCGACGAGACCGTCGTGCTCGGCCTGACGACGAACCTGCGCTTCCTGCGCTGGCTCGTCCGGCGCCCCGAGGTGATACGCGGCGAGGCGCGGATTGACACGCTCGACGCGATCTGGGGCGCGGCGCCCGTGGAGATCCCGGATGCGAGCTGGGCCGAGGCGGCGCGCCTGCTCGATGCCGGCGGCTGGCGGCTGAACGGTCCGTCGCGGGCGCGGCTGGCCGCCGACGACGGCACGGAACGGTGGGTCGCCACGGCCACGGGGCCCGCCGATCCGCCCATCGCCGCCGTCCGCCATGGTGACGCGGTCCATCTCGACGTCGGCGGCCGGTCGGTCGCATTCCGGGTCGCCTTGCCGCCGGACGTCGACCGGGCGGCTCGGTCCGCGGCGGCAGTTCTCGTCGGCGGCGGTCCGACCGGCGTCGTCGCGCCGATGCCCGGCGCGGTGATCGCGGTCCACGCATCGATCGGCGACGTCCTCGAGGCCGGCGACCCGGTCGTGACCCTCGAGGCGATGAAGATGGAGCACTTGGTCGTCGCCCCGGGGGCAGGCCGGCTGGTCGAGCTCGAGGCCGTTGTCGGGCAGCAGGTCGTCCGCGGGCAGCACCTCGGGACGATCGCACCGTAGCCGAGGCGTCGACTGCGATCGCCCAGTGCCGCCAACGCCCGGGGGACGACGCGCTACCCTGTCGCGACAGGAGGATCGATGGCCAAGGACAAGCTGAAGGATCGCGACCACCCCAAGGCGACGAAGCAGCCCGGCGAGCGCGGGACGGCCGCCTCGGAGGGCACGGCCGGTCAGTCATCATCGAGCGGCGGCGGTCAACACCACGCCGCCAGGGCCCACGGCAAGCCGGCGACCGTCGATACGTCCCTGCCGGCGACGCGTCCGGAGCTGATGGAGCTGCATCGCGCGGCTCGCGCCCGGCGCAACGGCGCTCCGCTCGGCAGTGAGCCGTTCCGGGCCGCGGTCGACGAGATCGCCCGGATCGAGGTCCGGATCGCCGCGATCGACCGGGCGGCCGACCCGCCCCTCGGCTGACCGCCCGCTCGTGACCGCGGATCTGTCGCCCTCGGCGGGGACCGGCGACCGCGTCCGGATCTACGAGGTCGGGCCGCGCGACGGGCTCCAGAACGAGGCCCGGCCGATCCCGCTCGCGACGAAGCTCGGCTACCTGGAGCTGCTCGCCGACGCCGGCCTCCGCGAGATCGAGGCCACCTCGTTCGTGGCACCGTCGGCCATTCCCCAGCTCGCCGACGCCGACGAGTTGATGGCCGCCCTCCCCCGGCGGCCCGGCGTGCGCTACCCGGTCCTCGTCCCGAACCTGCGCGGCATGGCCCGCGCGGAGGCGGCCGGTGCCGACTCGATCGCCGTCTTCACGGCGGCCAGCGATGCCTTCACGACCCGCAACATCCGGATGACGATCGCCCAATCGCTCGACGCCTTCGCGCCGGTCCTTGCCCGGGCCGGTGAGCTCGGCTGGTGGCGGCGGGGCTACGTCTCGACCGCATTCGGCTGTCCGTACTCGGGCGCGGTCGAGCCGGCAGCCGCGGTCGATGTCGCCCTGCGCCTGCTCGAGCTGGGGGCCGACGAGGTCTGTTTCGGCGACACGATCGGGGTCGGGGTTCCGCCCCAGGTCCGGGAACTGACGACTCGCTCTGTCGATGCCGGGATCCCCGAGGCGCGGATCGCCTTCCACTTCCACGACACGCGGGGCACGGCTCTTGCCAACGTCGCCGCCGCGCTGTCCGCCGGGATCCGCACGTTCGACGCCTCGACGGGCGGTACCGGCGGCTGCCCGTATGCACCGGGCGCCGCGGGCAACCTCGCCACCGAGGACCTCGTTTATCTGCTCGACGCGATCGGCCTCGAGCACGGCGTGTCGCTCGACGGCGTCCTCGTCGCCGCCCGGTTCATCGCCGACGCGCTCGGCAAGCCGCTCGCGACGAAGGTCGGCCAGGCCGGCGGCTGGGACCGCACGACCGGCGCGGCCACGGGTCGAGGGTGACGGTACCGCGGGCGGATGGCGGCCCAGTCGACGCTGATATCGCTCGTGGATCAGTCTGCAATGAACAAGCGTGATCCAATTGCCCGACCGCCTCGAACCGGTCGATCGGGAAGTTGGGCCGTGCTCGTTCGTGTCGATTTGATCCTGTCAGGACATCAGGCGGAGGGTCCGGTCGAGCACGGTCACGGAACCTCGCGACCACGAACCACGGCATCGTCGCTTGTTCTTGGTATCGTGCGCCCACGATGAACGGAGTCGTGCTCGTGCTGAACCAGAACTACGAGCCGTTGAACGTCTGCAATCTGCCGCGGGCGTTCCGACTCGTGTTCGGCGCGAAAGCCGAGGTCATCGAGTACGACCACCAGATCATCCGGACGCCCCGCGCCGAGTACCACGCGCCGTCCGTGATCCGGCTCCAGTACCAGGTCCGTCGGCCACGGCCGCGGGTCAAGCTGAGCAGGCGCGAGATCTTCAGCCGCGACCGCCACACGTGCCAGTACTGCGGCCGGACCGGTCACGATCTGACCCTCGACCACATCGTTCCGCGCCATCGCGGCGGTGGCCACAGCTGGGAGAACCTCGTCACCGCCTGCAAGTCGTGCAACCACCGCAAGGGCGGCAAGACGGTCGAGGAAGCCCGGTTTCGACTGAGCCGGCCCCCGTTCGAGCCGCGCAGCGACATGTACTCGATGTTCACGCCATACCTCGCCGACGCCAACAACGAGGCCTGGCGGACGTACCTGTTCCTGGGCCGGAACTGAGCGATCCGGCGGCCGCGCAGGCCGGCGCGGGTGGCGGATCGGCGGCACCGACGGCCGGCGGTCGCGACGGCGATCAGCGTGTCTGATCAATCCACGGCCGGGCACGCTGACCACGCCGACGAGATGGACCGCCGCGGAGCGTTCCGAGCGGGGTGGCACGCTCGCTCGACCCCGCGCCGATCAGCCACATCGATCAGCCCGGGTCGGGCGGCGCGGGCACGTCAGCGTGGCGGCCATCGGCGACGATAGGGACATGACGATCGATGGTCATGTGGCGGCTGCCGTCCCTGCGGCAGTCCACGAGTTGCTCGGGACGCTCTGGCGATCGGGTCACGCTGCCTTCGTCGTCGGCGGGGCGATTCGCGACATCATCGCCGGGCGCCCGACCGAGGATTGGGATCTCGCGACGTCGGCCCTGCCCGACCAGACCGCCGAGCTCTTCAAGGACGCCGCGTACGAGAACCGATTCGGGACGGTGGCGGTTCGCCGCGCAGGCATCGAGTTCCAGATCACGACCTTCCGGACCGACCACGACTACGCCGACTTCCGGCGACCGCACCGGGTCGAGTTCGGCACGTCGATCCTGGCCGACGTCGCGCGCCGGGACTTCACGATGAACGCCCTCGCCTGGGGGGCGGACGGAGCTCCGGGCGCCCAGCCGGGACCCCTCCTCCTCGACCCCTACGACGGACTTACCGACATCCGGGCCCGCACGATCCGGGCCGTCGGCGATGCCCGGACGCGTTTTGACGAGGACGCCCTCCGGATCCTCCGAGCGATCCGCTTCGCCGCGACGCTCGGCTGGACGATCGAGCCTGCCACCCTGGCGGCGATCCGCGAGACCGCGCCGCTCGTCGCCCACCTCTCCGGGGAGCGGATCGCGACCGAGCTCGAGCGCCTGCTCGCCGCCGACCGGCCATC
>JANLYK010000555.1:0-1708 GCA_031365595.1 Chloroflexota bacterium
GCCCTCGGTCGAAGGGTCGGCCTGGAACGACGGGACGGCGATGATCGTGAAGTTCGGGGAGAAGGTCGCGAGGTCCTCGGTGGACGGGCGACGGAACAGGTTCCGGGCGAAGATGCTGGCCCAGGCGGTCTCGGTGTAGACCCGAAGCGACCGGCGGTGGGCGGGATGGGCACCGATGAAGCAATCCTGGGCGTAGATCGGCCGATCCGCAAGGTAGGTCATCAGGCGGGCGCGCAGGCGATCGTAGTGCTCGAGGGCGATCGGCCGATTCACCTCGCCCCACCAGACCTTCTTCGCGGAGCCCGGCTCCTTGACGATGAACTTGTCCTGGGGCGAACGGCCGGTGTGCTTGCCGGTCCGAACGACGAGCGGTCCATCGGCGGCGATCACGCCCTCCCCTGCCCGGACCGCGTCCTCGTACAGCTCGGCGGTGGACAGATTTGCCCGGACGATCCGGCCGATCCCGGCGCGCTCGAGGCGGGCGCCCGCGGCGGCGGCCTTCGGACGGGTGGTGGACTGGGTCATCAGCTCGGACTCCTGTGCGCGGGCGATCGCTCTCGATCGACCGGCCGCGCGTGACTCGCGACGGCCCGAGCGCCGAGGCGCGCGAGCGGGGCGAGAGAGTCGGCTTCCGCAGTCGCTGTTGGCGGCATCGTACCGCAACCTGGGCGCAACCTGTCCGCAACCTGAACGTCCCGGTCGTTGCAGCCAAGCGGCAGTTCCGCGAGCTCAGGAGCGGTCAAGAGCTCCGCGGAGATCGGCGATCAGGTCGTCGACGTGCTCGATCCCGACCGACAGGCGGACGAGGGCCGGGTCGACCTCGAGGGTCGAGCCCGCGACCGAGGCGTGGGTCATCGTCGCCGGGATCTCGATGAGGGACTCGACGCCGCCCAGGGACTCGGCGAGAGTGAACAGGCGGGTCGCCTCCGCGATCCGGATCGCCCGGTCCGTTGCGCTGCCGCCGCCGGCCGGACGCGCGCTCCCCGCCGCGCGCGGGATGAACGACACCATTCCGCCGCCCGCGCGCATCTGGCGACCCTCGCCGACGAGGGCGGCCCCCGGATGGGCGTGCGGCCCGTCGGCCAGGCCCGGGTAGAAGACGCGCTCGATGTCGTCTCGGGCGGCGAGGAACTCAGCGATCGCGGTGGCGTTGGCGACGTGCCGCTCCACCCGGATGTGGAGTGTCCGCAGTCCGCGCAGGACCAGGAAGCAGTCGAGCGGACCGGGCACGCCGCCCATCGCGTTCTGGAGGAAGTGAAGGCGCTCGGCGATCGCGTCGTCGCGGGTCACCGCGATCCCGAGGATCGTGTCGGAGTGACCGCCGAGGTACTTCGTCGCCGAGTGGAACACGATGTCGGCCCCGAGCGCGAGCGGGTTCTGGAGCGCGGGCGAGGCGAATGTGTTGTCGACCACGAGGAGCGGCGGGGTGATTCCGGCCTGGGCCGCCCGCTCGCGGATCGTCCGGGCGGCGGCGGCAATGTCGGTCAGTTTCAGGTTCGGGTTGGATGGGCTCTCGAACCAGACGAGCCGCGTTCTTGCGGTCAGCTGTTCCCACAGGACGTCCGGACCGGCCGACAGGTCCGCGTAGCGCGCCTCCCCTGCCCCGCCCGGCCGATGGACCCGCTCGAGGTAGCGGTACGTCCCGCCGTAGACGTCGTCGCCGACGACGATCTCCTCGCCGCTCGCGGCCAGCTGGGCGATCGCCGCG
>JANLYK010000557.1:0-2925 GCA_031365595.1 Chloroflexota bacterium
GCTCGTTCCGGCTCGACCTTCGTCGCGACAACTCTGCGGTCACCAAGTCCGCTCCGGCGACCAGGGAGACGCCCGCCAAGGCTCGGTAGGGGACTCGCAAAGGGTTGTGTCGCGCCGCGTTCATCGCGCCGCCGCGCCACCCCTGATTCCGTAGACGCCCCCGGTACTCCTTGGCGGCGCGCCCCCGCACCGTTTGACCCCCATCGTGCCATCGACCTCCGCCGCCCGACCGCCGACGATCGGTTGGTCCCCACACACCGTCGCAGTTGCGAGGTCCTTGTATGCATTTCCTCCGAACCCTGTCGTCCCCGACCAACCACGTGCAGGTGCGGTCGTGACCCGCCTCCTCGCCCTCCTCGCGGGCGTCATCGCTCTCGTCGGTCTATCGACATCGGTCGTCGTCGCGACCCCGGACCAGCTGACGTGCACCGGCTACCCGGAGGCGCGGACTTTCATGGAAGCCCAGACCTGGTGGCTGACGACGGCCGGCAAGTCGGGCACGGACTTCGGCCACGTGCATGTCGGCGGCTGCCTCCCGTCCGAGCAGCGCGTGTCAGGGACGATCGGGCTGGACCTGCGGGTCATCATGCACGGCTCGCACGGGTCAAAGTTCGACCGGATCGAACCGGTCGCCAAGACCGACACCCAGGAAACGACCCTCGGAACCTACACCGGCTGCCGGGGCACCACGACCGACACCGGCACGGTGACGTGCTGGCAGCACATCGACGTCGACACGACCGCGTACACCCTCGATGGTCGGCAGGAACTTCGTCTCCGCTCCTGGGCCAGGACGCCCACCGGCGAGATGATGCACGTCTCCTTGAACAACCTGATGGACGTTCGCAACGGCAAGTTGGTCAACCCGCTCGACCGCCTGCACTACGAGCGCGCGAAGGGGTGGTACAGCACCGCCGGCGTCGGGTATTGCGAGGCCCGCATCCTGACTCCGATCGTGCCGGGCCCGGTCAGCGGCACGCTTCGCTACGACGTCGAGTTCCCGACGCACGCTGACAGCCTGCCGATCACGGGCCACACGGCAACCCTTGACCCCGACTTTCACGCCTCGCCGCCCGTCCCCGGAACCGTGCTGCTCTCGGGCAGTGGACCGCTCGGCGTGACGTCACTTGCCATCGACACGACCAAGCTCAGCGACGGCCCGCATCGGCTAGTTCTCCGCTCGGACTGCGAGACGCCGACGGGCTCGACCAACTCCGGGGTCGGGGTGATCCGCTTCATCGTCGCCAACGGCGCGGCGCCGACACCGACCGCGACACCGACTCCGACGCCGACCGCGACACCGACCGCGACACCGACCGCGACACCGACCGCGACACCGACCGCGACACCGACAGCGGCCCCAACGGCGACGCCGACACCGACCGCCACGCCGACGCCGGCACCGATCGCGACGCCGACGCCGACGCCCACGCCGACACCGACTCCGACACCGACACCGACACCAGCGCCGATCGCAACGCCGACACCGACGCCGACTCCGACACCGACGCCAGCGCCGACCGCGACTCCGAGGCCGACGCCAGCCCCGAATTGCAATCCGCCGAAGGCGAAACGCTGTCGCTGAGCGGTAGCGGCCGCGCCGAGCGGCCCGAACGCTACGGCGCGGTCGTCACCGCAAGGATCTGGACGTTGCCGAACGTGGGGTCGCAGTCGGTGGTCGGGTAGGGCGCGCCGGGCAGGACCCGTTGACCGGCTGCATACGAGGCGGCGCGCCACGTCTGGACGGCCGAACAGACGGACGCATCGGATGCGTCTGCCCAGAGGCCGACCCCATAGTCGCGCGTCGCAGCGGCGTAGACGTAGTCGCCGACCCGCTCCTGGTAGATGTCATGGCCGGGGTACGTCGCCCGGATGTCGCCCATCGGCCCGGTCGCGACCGTCGTCCACGCGCCGAGCACGCCGCCGGCCGCGATCGTCGCCTTGCGGAAGACGCCGTGGTAGCCGCGTGGTGAGGTCATATCGGCGCCGCGCCAGGGATTGGTCAGGGCCTCGTAGATGACATAGACGGCGCTGCCATCGGGGGCGAGCGCCGGGGCCGAGTAGATCGGCCGGTCACCGGGCAGCGAGACGGTCGTCGGGGAGCTCCAGGTCGAACCGCCGTTGGTCGACCAGGACAGCTTGGTCACCTCCGCGTTCAGGCCCGCCGAACCGTCGCCCCAGGCGTCGACGATCTCGTTGGTCGCATCGAGGCCGGACGGCGCGCCATTGGCAATGTCGACCGACGGGCCGCCCATCAGGTCGATCCGGGCGCCGGCACCGCCGTCGGCGACGCACCGGCCGGAGATGGCCTCGATGTTGTAGCAGGAGTCGTTCGCGATCAGGATGTCGCGCGGCTTCGTCCACGAAACTCCGCCATCGAACGACTTCTGCATCGTGTGCCCGCCGACGCCGGGCGATGCGGCCTCGAAGTGGGTGTAGAAGAGGTAGACGACGCCGTTGCTGTCCGTCCGGACAGAGCAGCCACCGTGGAAGCCGCGGGCGACGTTGCTCGCAGCAGAGCGGACCTGCTTCATCGCCCAGGTGTCCCCGGCGTCGCGTGAGCGCGCCACCTGGATCACCTGCGAGAACGCGGCCCCGCCGCCGTTGCTCCGGTACTCGTCAACGCAGACGTAGACGTTGCCGAAGTACGGGCTCGTCGCCGCGTTGTCGGCCCAGATCTGCTCCTTGTCCTCGAACGTGGTCGCGCTCGTCCGCGGGGTCGCGATGACGGGCGCCAGCCAGCTGTTCTTGTTGTGGACGTTCGCCGCCGAGGGATCGTCCATGCGCGACACGGCGATGCCGAGGAAGCCGCGGAACGGCTCGGTCTGGGGGAAGGCGCTGTCGAGCGCGCCGGCCAGGGTCGCGAAGTACAGGCGCGAGCCGTTGTCCCACGAGAACCGGCCGTTGACCCGTCGCGGGCCGAAG
>JANLYK010000596.1:0-1744 GCA_031365595.1 Chloroflexota bacterium
TTTCGCGGAACGTGGCCTGTTTTCGCGAGGGTTATCCACGGCCTGTCCACGTTCCGGAGCCTGACCGTCGCCGGCCACGCTCAATCGCCGGTCGGCGGAGCTTCGTCGGTCCGGTCGAGCCGCCAGATCTCGCCGCCCTGGAGGAGCGGCAGCCCCGTCGCGTCGAGCTCGACGGCTCCTTGCGAGCCGAGTTGCCACGTCCCGCCCGCCGCGCGCCCGACACGGACCGGGCGGATCTCGACCCAGAGCGTCGGCGGGATCCAGGCGGCGTGGCGGGCCAGTGATGCGCCGGCGGCCAGCGTCGGGCGGAGGAGGTGCGCTGCGGCGATCACGCACACGACGGAGTCGTCGATCACGACGATCGCGTCGGGCTCCCAGTCGAGGCCTGCCACATGCTCCACGCCGTCGCTCACGATCGCGTGACCGTGGAGCGTCCCGTCCGATTCCGGGTGCAGCGTCAGAAGGCCGGACGGCGTCGACAGCTCGAGGTGGCTGAACCGACCGGCCGGATCGGTCTCGAGCAGGAGGGAATGGGCGATCCCCTCCCCTGCCCGGCAGACCTCGCGATAGCGCCGTCCCTTCGTTCCCTCGGCAACGGACCAGATGATCGAGCGCCCGGCCGGCGTCGAGCCGCGGCCGCCGACCCGCAGGAAGCCGCTCACGCTCGCCTCAGGCGCCGCTCGACGCGCCCGGCGCGGTCAGGGCCTCGAGCTCGGCCTCGTGGGCGTCGTCCGCGGTCAACGTCTCGCCCCAGGCAGCGCCTGTTGCCTCGAGCTCGCCCGCCAGCGAGGTCGCGGCCCGGCCGTGAACCCGGACGTCGCGCTCGCCGTATTCGAGCTCGACCGTGCCTCGCTCCCGGATCCGGGCGAGGAGCTCGCCGGCCGCGTACGGGACGTGGACGTCGACATCCACCCAGAGCGAGGCGAGGAGCGCCGCGATCTCGGCCCGGAGCGTGTCGAGCCCGAAGCCGGTCGTGGCACTGACCAGCACGGATCCCGCGAGCGCGGGCGCCGGAGCTCCGCCGTCGAGCGCGGCCTGCTCGACGAGATCGGCCTTGTTGAAGGCCACGAGGCGCGGCTTGTCGCCGGCGCCGAGCTCGTCGAGAACGGTCTGGACGGTGGCGCGGTGCTCGCGCAGGTGGGGGTCGGACGCGTCCACGACCTCGATCAGGACGTCCGCCCGGTTGACTTCCTCGAGGGTCGCCCGGAACGCGTCGACCAGCTGGTGCGGGAGCTTGTGGATGAACCCGACCGTGTCGGTGACGATCGCGGTCTGGCCGTCGCCGAGCTTGACCTGGCGCGAGGTCGGGTCGAGGGTCGCGAACAGCTTGTCCTCGGCCTTCGCGACCTCGCTCCCGACCAGCGAGTTCAGGAGCGTCGACTTGCCCGCGTTCGTGTAGCCGACGATGCCGACGGTCGCGAACAGCCGCCGGTCGCGGCCGCGGGCCGCGGTCTGGCGCTGCTGGCGGACCTGTTCGACTCGCTCCTTCATCTTCGCGATCCGGGTCCGGATCAGCCGCCGGTCGGTCTCGAGCTGGCTCTCGCCGGGTCCCCGGGCGCCGATCCCACCGCGGGTTCGCGACAGGTGGGTCCAGAGCTTCGTGAGGCGCGGCAGCTGGTACTCGAGCTGGGCGAGTTCGACCTGGAGGCGGCCCTCGTGGGTCTGGGCGTGCTGCGCGAAGATGTCGAGGATCAGCCGGCTGCGATCCATGACCTTGACGTTGAGCAGGCTCTCGAGCGACTTC
>JANLYK010000597.1:0-3457 GCA_031365595.1 Chloroflexota bacterium
TCATCGGTCATTCGACCGATGCCCCGTCCGGGTCCCGGGCGACGCCACGCAGCGGGCTCCGCGGTGCTCGCGGTCGTACCATCGGGCCATGCTCCGACCCGACACGATCCGCCAGGCGCCCAAGGCCCTCCTCCACGACCACCTCGACGGCGGGCTGCGACCGTCGACCGTCATCGATCTCGCCGGGGAGTTCGGCTACGGCGGCCTGCCGACCACGGACGTCGACGATCTGGCCGCCTGGTTCCGGCGCGGCGCCGACCGCAAGTCGCTCGAGCTCTACCTCGAGACGTTCACCCACACCGTCGGCGTCCTCCAGGAGCGCGACGCGATCATCCGGGTCGCCGCCGAGTGCGCCGAGGACCTCGCCGCCGATGGGGTGACCTACGCGGAGGTCCGCTACGCCCCGGAGCTCTCGACCGAGCGCGGAATGTCTCTCGATGAGGTCGTCGAAGCGAACCTCGAGGGATTCCGGATCGGGATGGCGCGGGCGGCCGAGGCCGGCACGCCGATCGCCATGAAGATGCTCGTGACGGCGATGCGCCAGGCGGCCCGCTCGGTCGAGGTTGCCGAGTGCGCGATCCGCTGGCGCGACGCGGGCGTCGTCGGGTTCGACGTGGCGGGACCCGAGAAGGGCTATCCGCCGACCCGCTACCTCGACGCGTTCGACCGGATCCGGCGCGAGAACTTCCACATCACGATCCACGCCGGCGAGTCCTTTGGGTTGCCGTCCATCTGGGAGGCGCTCCAGTTCGCCGGCGCCGAGCGGCTCGGGCACGGCGTCCGAATCGTGGATGACATCACCGTCCGCGAGGACGGCTCGGTGGAGCTGGGTCGGCTTGCCGCATTCGTTCGCGACCGGCGGGTTCCGCTCGAGATGTGCCCGACCTCGAACGTCCACACCGGCGCGGCTGCGACGATCGCCGACCACCCGATCGACCTCCTCCGCCGGCTCCGCTTCCGGGTCACGCTCAATACCGACAACCGGCTGATGAGCGGCGTCTCGATGTCGTCCGAGTTCGCCGCGCTCGACGCGGCGTTCGGAATCGGGCTCGGCGAGATGGAGTGGATGACGATCAACGCGATGAAGAGCGCGTTCGCCCCGTTCGACGAGCGGCTCCGCCTGATCAACGAGATCGTCAAGCCCGGCTACGCGCGACTGCGCGCCGCCGAAAGCCGGGTCGTCGGCGCGGGCGTGGCGGGCGGCGGGACCGGCGGGTGACCGGCTTGGTTCGCCTCGGGATCATCGGGACCGGTCACATTCTCGATCGGTTCCTGCCCGGGGCCACTCTGTCGGCCGCCGTCGAGGTCGTCGCCATTGCCAGCCGCACGCCCGAGCGGGCCGGGCAGGCCGCAGCGGATCGGGGGATCGACCGCGCCCATGGGTCGTACGACGCCCTGCTCGCCGATCCGGACGTGGACGCGGTCTACATCTGCCTGCCCAACGCCCTGCACCACGAGTGGACGATGCGCGCGCTCGAGGCCGGCAAGCACGTGCTGTGCGAGAAGCCCTACTCGACCAGCGCCGCCGACGTGGACGCGGCACATGACCTTGCGGACGCGCGGGGGCTGGTCCTGACCGAGGGCTTCATGTGGCGCCACGGGCCGCACGCGCTGCGCTTCGCCGAGGAGCTGGCGCGGATCGGCGAGCTGCGCACGATCCGCTCCACGTTCAGCTTCTCGATCAAGAAGGCCGCCGACGTTCGCCTGAACCGGGAGCTCGCCGGTGGATCGCTGATGGACGTCGGCACGTACTGCGTCAGCGCGTCGCGGCTGCTCGCGGGCCGCGAGCCGCTCACCGCGCTCGGCGTGGCGTGGCCCGCTCCATCGGGCGTGGACGAGCGGTTCAGCGGGATCCTCGACTTCGGCGAGGGCATGGTCGCCACGTTGACGTCCGGGTTCCGGAGCGCTCACTCCGGGATCGAGGCGATCGGCTCGGAGGGTTCACTGCGTCTCGACGACCCGTTCGCCGGCCGGGCGACCCGCCTGGTCGGGTCCGACGGCTGCTCGGTCGAGATCCCCGCGGTCAACCCGTACGAGCTCGAGCTGGACGACTTCGCGGCCGCGATCGTCGGCGAGCACCCCGTGCGGCTCGGCCGGGCCGACGCCCTGGGCCAGGCGCGGACGCTCGCGGCCCTGTACGAGTCGGCCGCGACGGGCCGGGCCATGCCCGTCGGATGACGTCCCGTTCCGGGCGGATCGGGCGCGGCGTCGGCGGAGGTCTCGGTCGGGGGTTCTGGACGCTCTTTTCGGCGTCGCTGCTGGCGAATCTGTCGGACGGGATCTTCCAGATCGCGCTGCCGCTCCTGGCGATCAGCCTGGCGTCGTTCCGAGTCATCTCGTGGCCGTGTTCATCGCCGCGGCCGTGATCCACATGTGCCTGCTGCCGTCGCGACTGATCCTGACGAACGAGTTCATGGCCCAGGTCGAGGCCCACGCCGCCGAGACCGCGGCCGCCGAGACCGCTTCGTGACGGCCTCGCCTCGGGCGTTCGTCATTCGCCACACGCGCCTCCGACCCGTGCCCGGGCTGGATCCCCTCCGCCTTCATCTCGCCGACGACGCCCTGGGGCTGTGGCATGCGGTCCAGGTCGAGACCGGCCATCCGGATGCGGCGCTGCCGTACTGGGCGTTCGCGTGGGGTGGGGGACTCGCCCTTGCCCAGTACCTCGCGGAGCATCCCGAGGCGGTCGCGGGCCGGCGCGTATTCGATCTCGCATCCGGCTCAGGGTTGTGCGCGATCGCGGCGTTGCTGGCCGGCGCCGCGGAGGCCACCGCTGCCGACATCGATCCGGTTGCGGCGGCCGCGATCGCCCTGAACGCGCGGGCGAATGGAGTGCGGGTGGCGGTCGTGGCGCGCGATGTCCTCGACGAGGAGCCGCCCGATGTCGACGTCATCCTGGCCGGCGACTGGGCGTACGAGGCGGGGCTGGCTGCGCGGGTCCTACCGTGGCTGCGACGGGGTGCCGAGCAGGGGATCGAGATCCTCGTCGGCGACCCGGGCCGGCGCTACCTGCCGACGGCGGACCTGGTCGAGCTCGCGGCGTACGAGGTCCGGACGACGACCGAGCTCGAGGATCTCGACCTGCGCGAGGGCCGCGTCTACCGGCTGGCTCCGGCGGCGTCATAGCGGCCGTCGCCCGAGCCCCTCTCGAGCCCGGTTCCGAGCCCCCGCCCCGAGCCCCTCGTTCGACCTGGCCAAACGGTCATCGGGTGAATGTTGGGCGTGGTCGAGCGCTGGAATCAGGCCGCGGGCCGGGTCGGCGCGCGAATTCCACGCTCAGGCGCCGCAGCCCGAACGGCCACATCGGCGCCCGAGCGAGCCCAACGTTCCCTGGGTGGGAGTTTGGCCAACTCGGGCCAAGCCGGCCCGCGCCTATGCGGCTATTCGAAACATGGGCACGGGTGCTTGTCGGCTCACGTTCGCGATCAGACGATCGCGCACGCCCGCGGCCCGAGGC
>JANLYK010000530.1:0-3613 GCA_031365595.1 Chloroflexota bacterium
TGGTGGAGCTAAGGGGGCTCGAACCCCTGACCTTCTGAATGCCATTCAGACGCTCTTCCAGCTGAGCTATAGCCCCGCGCCGGAGCGGGAGAATAGCACAGGCCGCTCGTGGAGCCAGCGTGCGGCACGACGCGACGGCGACGGCCCGCGCCTATCCTGAGGCGAACCGTCGCCCGCGCCCGAAGATCGGAGCGTCCGCATCCACTCCCGCGACTCCGGCTGGATCCTGACCCTCGTCGTCGGCGGCATCGCCCTCCTGGTGGCCATCCTCGCTGTCGTGACCCGACTGGCCGGTCCATCCGAGCAGGCCGTGATCCCGAGCGAGACCTGGGCGTGGACGTCCGCGGGCGTTGAAGTCGCGCGGACGACGGCCCGGAGCCCGTTCCAGGTCGGGGACGTGGTCGTCGCGATGGATGGCCGACCCCTCGCGGCCTGGATCGAGGCCGCCACGCGCCTGGAATCCGACCCCGGTGTGCGACCGGGTTCGATCGTCACCTTCGATGTCGTGCGGGCCGGCCAGCCGATTCGCCTCGCGGTCACTCTCGAATCGTTCACGCTCGAGCGAGTCGGCGACGCGCCGCTCGGCCTGCTCGGGTTCGGGGGCGGCGTGCTCGTGCTCGCGACGACCTTGCTGATGCGCCGGCCGCGATCGACGGTCCTGCGCCTCCTGTTCGTGGGCGCCGCCGCGAACATCGCCGACATCTCGGCCTGGGTCATCGGCATCCAGCCCACCGACTTCCGGACCGGCAGCGCTTTCCTCGTCGCGTTCGGCGCGGCCGCGGTCTTCAACGTCGTCTTCTGGTCGACGATCGTCCACATCCTGACCGTCTACCCGGTCCGCAGCCCGCTCGCGGTTCGGCATCGACTGGTTGTGCCGATCATCTACGCGGCACCGCTGGCGAGCGTCGCGGTGCTTCTTGTCGCTTCGCGTGCCTTCGGCGGGACGACGCTCGACTGGATCGGCCGGTTCGCCAGCGTCATCGGGTTCGTTGCCTCCACGATGCTGGTGCTCATCCTGGCCTCGACGGTTGCGGGCTACCGGCGCGCGTCCCCGGCCGTGCGTCGAGGGGTGCGCGACATCGCGCTGGCCCTCGGTTTCGCGGCAATCGCCACGCTCGCCTTGCTGACCCTCCCGATCGCGTTGAGCGGCGTCCCGCTCGTGCCACGGAGCACGGTCGCGGTCCTCGCTGCACCCGTCCCGATCGCCGTCCTCGTCGCGGTTCTGCGGGACCGGCTATTCCAGGTGGCCCTCCTGTCACGTAGCCGGGAGAAGATCGTGGCAGCGCGCGAGGATGAGCGACGGAAGCTGCGGCGCGACCTGCACGACGGCCTCGCCCCTACCCTCGCGGCGGCCGGTCTGACCCTCGACCATGCCCGCCATGCCGTTCGTTCCGACCCCGACGCGGCCGAGCTGGCGATCGACGAGGCTCGTCGGGCGGTCCGCGGCACGATCCAGGAAATCCGGCGGCTCAGCCGCGAGCTGCGGCCGCCGGCTCTCGACGCGCTCGGGCTCGTCGGCGCGATCCGCGAGCAGGCCGAGGCGCTTGGAGGACGGAGCGCGAACGGGCCTGTCATCATCGTGGACGCTCCGCTCGATCTCCCCGCCCTGCCCGCGGCGATCGAGGTCGCGGCCTACCGGATCGCCGTCGAGGGGATGATGAACGTGGTCCGTCACGCGGCCGCGACGACGTGCCATGTGGGCATCGAGATCGCCGAGGATCAGCTCCGGATCGAGGTGGTCGATGACGGGATCGGGATGTCGGCTGCGGACAGCGGGGTCGGTCTGCGATCGGTGCGCGAGCGAGCAGACGAGGTCGGTGGAGACGTGACGATCGAGCCCAGCCCGAAAAGCGGGACCCATCTGCTGGCGCGTCTCCCGGTCGACCTGTCGGTCCTCAGGCCAGGCCTGGCATGACGAATCCGATCCGCGTCCTCATCGCCGACGATCACCCGGTGTTTCGCGACGGACTGCGCGGTCTCGTCGAGCGGGCTTCGGACCTCGTGCTGACCGGGGAGGCAACGACCGGGGTCGAGGCCGTGGCCCTTGCCGCGAGCACCAACCCGTCGATCGTCTTGATGGACATCCGGATGCCCGAGATGTCCGGGATCGAGGCGACCCGACTGATCCTCGACCGCGATCCGGACATCGGCATCCTGATCCTGACGATGTCCGAGGGCGACGAGTCGCTGTTCGCGGCGATGCGCGCCGGGGCTCGCGGCTACCTCCCGAAGGACGCGGACAGCGAGGAGTTGCTCCGGGCGATCCGGGCCGCCGCAGTGGGCGAGGCGATCTTCGGGGCGTCGATCGCCCGCCGGATGATGAGCTTCTTCGCGGCCGGCCCGCGCGCCGCCGCGGCCACGTCGTTTCCCGAGCTGACCGAGCGCGAGCTGGAGATCCTCGCGTTGATCGCGGAGGGCCGCTCGAACGGCGACATCGCGCAGCGCCTGACGATCACGTCGAAGACCGTCCGGAACCACGTCGCGAACGTCTTCAACAAGCTCCAGGTCGCGGATCGGAGCCAGGCGATCGTCCGGGCCCGCGAGGCCGGCCTCGGAACCGACGGGTCGTCGACCGAGCGGCGCTGATTCACGATCTCCCCGATTGCCCGAGCGGTTGCCCGGACACCCGGGACAGCGGCCTCATGCGCTCGGGACATGCGCCCATCGATACCTCTCCCAGGCGGTCACCCCGACCGCCGGTCGAAGGGGATGAGCGATGGACAGCGAGATCGATACCCAGGTCGTCGAAGCGATGGAGGCCAATCTGCCGGGCCTCGAGCGCTACGTCCGCTCGATCGTCCGGAGCGCGGACGACGCGGCCGATGTCAGCCAGGAGGTCTGCGTCCGGTTGTTGATGAGCGCTCGCGCCAATGGCATGCCCGGGGCGCCCGGCGCCTGGATGAAGCGGGTCGCCTACAACCTCGTGGTCAGTTCCGCCCGGCGTCGCCAGACCGCCGGCAAGTTCGAGCATCAGCTCGTCGAGCGCGGCTCCGAGCCGTCCGTGGACGAGACCGTCGTGGACCGCGAGCGAGGCCGTGAGATCGCGGACGTGCTCGCGTCGACGCGCTCCGCCGACCGCGACGCGCTCGTGATGGCGGCCAACGGTCACCCGACCCGCGACATCGCGGCCCACCTTGGTCGAACCGAGGTCGCGACCCGGACGCTTCTCTGCCGGGCGCGTGGCCGAATGCGCGACCGACTGCTCACCGCCGACGCGATCTGAGCGGTCCGGGCGCATCGCCGGATGTGCGTACGGGGACGCTGGCCGGTGCACGCGCACAACTCCGAGCGCGGGGGTCCTATCGACACATGGGCCGAAAGGGCTATCTTCTTGGCTTACGCGCCGGTCGCCGAGCGTCGTATGCGGGGGTCATGACATCGAGCACACCTGGCTGAAGCGCAACCTCCGGGAGGATCTACGTTCATGTCGCTGATGCAACGAGTGGAACGAGTGCAGCGGCTGCGCGAAGAAGCCGCCCTGGAGGCGGCTGCCGCGGAAGCAGCCGAACAGGCTGCCAAGGTCGTTCCGCCCGGTTCGTCATCCTATTCTCCGACTTGCGGAGGCGGAACGGAGTTCGCTATCGCGCCGCTCGACGTGGGCTACGCGCCGGTC
>JANLYK010000577.1:0-1836 GCA_031365595.1 Chloroflexota bacterium
GCGGCCACGATCGCCGCCGTCGAGCGCCAGATGCGGCGCGGGATCACCCACATGCTCCCGACCGAGGACGCGATCGCGGCCGGCGAGGAGCTGACCCGTCGGTTCGGCCTGCCGCTCTGGCAGTTCACGATGACCGCGACCGACGCGAACCGCTTCTCGATCCGGCTTGCCCGGGCGATCACGGGTCGAACGAAGATCCTCGTCCACGACGAGTGCTACCACGGCTCCGTCGACGAGACCCTGGCGACCCTCGACGCCGACGACCGGGTCATCGCGACCGACCTGAACATCGGGCCGCCCGTGGATCCCGCCGTGACGACCCGGGTCGTGCCGTTCAACGACGTGCCGGCCCTGGAACGGGCGCTCGCCCACGGCGACGTCGCGGCCGTTCTGCTCGAGCCAGCCCTGACCAACGTCGGGATCGTCCTGCCCGAGCCCGGCTACCACGCAGCCCTGCGCGATCTGACCCGCCGAGCCGGGACCGTCCTGATCATCGACGAGACCCACACGATCTGCGCCGGTCCGGGTGGCATGACCGCTCGCGACGGGCTCGAGCCCGACATGCTCGTGATCGGCAAGACGATCGGCGGCGGGATCCCGGCCGGCACCTACGGGATGACCCAAGCCGTGGCCGCCAGGGTCCGGGCAGCGCTCCCCGCCCGGGCCGACATCGGCGGGATCGGCGGCACGCTCGCGGGCTATGCACTGTCCCTGGCCGCGATCCGGGCGACGCTCGGCGAGGTCCTGACCGATGAGGCGTTCGCGCGGATGATCCCGCTCGCGGAGCGCTGGGAGACCGGCGTCAACGAGGTGATCGGCTCACACGGTGTGCCGTGGCACGTGACCCGGCTCGGGGCACGGGCCGAATATCACTTCTCGGCGACGCGGCCGCGCGACGGCGCCGAAAAGGTCGCGACCGACGATCCCCTCCTCAACCGGTACCTGCACCTCGCCCTGATGAATCGGGGCGTCTTGATGACCCCGTTCCACAATATGGCCCTGATGAGCCCGGCAACGGTCGCCGCCGACGTGGATCGCCACACCGAAGTCTTCGACGAGGTGGTCGCCGCGCTGGTCGGCTGAGCCGGCGGCAACCTGGTCGCGACCCGGCACTTGGGTCAGGTACGCCCCGAACGTGAGTGACCGTCGACGGAATTGTGGCGCGAGGAGCGCGACCGACCCGGATCTGACCCGAATCTCGGGTCGGCCGTCGGGCTGAGTCGGGCTGAGTCGGGCTGAGTCGGCTGAGACGAGCTCGAGGCCCTCAGGGGGCGTCGTGCAAATCGGCTTCGGCCTGGGCTCGTGCCAGGGCCGCGAGTTCGGCCGCGAGGTCGAGTCGGCGACGCTGCTGGCGGTCGGTCGGGGCTTCGTTGTTTAGGATCTCGATCGCGCGATTGGCTTCCTCGACGACGCGCCGGAGCTCCGCCCGGTCCCGTTCCCGCCCGATCGTGCTGGAGTGCGCGGCGCGGGCGAGGATCGAGTCGCGCCGGGCAAGCAGCTCGCGGACCTCGCGATCGGTGGCGATCCACGGCGGGACCATGTTCGCGTTCTTCAGCATCCGGTGAGCGAGGGCCCAGTCGCCGGCGGCGCTGTCGTCGTCGAGTGGAATGGGCTCGCCGCGAAACGGCAGATCGTCAAACTGGCCGGCTTCCCGGGCTTCCCGGAGCTGACGCTCGATCAGGGACTCGTGCGGACGGTCCACGCCAGAAGGATAGCGACGCACCGCCAACCGTCCTCCTGTCCAACCGTCCGGCCGAGCGGTATCGTCGGGCGAGCGGGTTCGCCCGGGGAGGTTGATCTTGTCCATCACGATCCGGGCCGTGGGTCAGGCCGCGC
>JANLYK010000591.1:0-2079 GCA_031365595.1 Chloroflexota bacterium
GCCCGCGGCTTCGCCGCCCTCGCCATCGCCGTCCACGGCGGCGGTCGTCAAAGGCCAGTTCCTCTTCTCCCGCTTCGACGAAGCCACCCACAGCTTCGTCGGATCGTTCATCTCACGGCCCGACGGCAGCGCCGAGACCGAGATCCCGCTGCCCGGGACCCAGGGTGCGAGCCGCTGGTCGAGGTCCGGGAAGGAAATCGCCGTGCCCACGGAGCTGCCCGACAAACGAGTCGGCACGGCGATCATCGCTCCCGACGGAACCGTACTCCGGGTACTGGAGATTCCCGATCCGACTCTCAACCTGCCGTGCGGGGTCTGGTCGATCGATGACGCCCGGCTCGCGTGTGAGGGGTGGGACGATACGGACCCGTCACGTCGTGGGACCTATTCGGTTCGCGCATCCGACGGTGGAGACCTGCAACGCCTGAGCAGCGGCCAGACGGACCTCCCGGGCGACTACTCGTCGGCCGGGCAGTTCGTCTTCAAGCGCGGCACCGGCGACGAGGGCCCCGGTCCGCTGATGCTCGTCGACGCGAGTGGCGGAGCGCCGCGGCCGCTCTCGCCGGACTCGTTCGCCGACCCGGGACGCTTCTCGCCGGACGGAGCGTCGATCCTGACGTCCGTCGATTACCGCATCGTGATCCTGGATCTGGATGGCAAGGTCGTCCAGGCCGTCGCCGAGCCTGGTGCCCTGCTGTTCGGTCCGGTCTGGTCACCTGACGGGACCCGGATCGCGTTTTCCCGTGGGATCGGCGGACCGTTCGCGGATCTCTTCACGAGCCTGCCGGACGGGACGGACCGACAGCAGGTCACGAGGACGCCGGCCAATGAGATCGGCGTCGACTGGGGAGTCGGCGGAGGCTGAGCCCGACCGATAGCCCGCGCGACCGTGGAGAGCGCGGAACGTCGGACCGAGGCCCGGAACTCGGGCGCCCAGGGAGTCAAGGTCCTCGAACCGTTCGCGTCTACGGTCGGACCAGGTTGAATCGGCTCGACCCCGGCGCGGCCGTCAGCCCGAGCGGCCGCGGACCAGCAACAGGATCCCGATCGCGACGAGGACCAGCGGCCAGGCGATTCCGGCAAGGTCCGGCTGGAGGATCTCCGAGATCGCGATGACCCCGAGGATCGCGCCGTACAGCACCTGCCAGCCCACGCCCCCGCCCTGCGACGCGCGGACCGCGGCGATGAACAGGAATGCCAGCCCGAAGCAGAGCATCCCCCAGCCCGGCCCGAGCTGGACGCCGAGCGCCTCGATCGTGCCCGGCGCGGCGAGGGCGGTGAGGAACGCCCCGGCGTACAGCGCAATCGTGCTCCGCCGGATCAGCCAGGCCGCGAGTGACGCGACGCCGGCCGCGAGGACCGCCACGTCGCCCAGCCGCCGGTAGTCCGGCAGCGCCCGCTCCACGAGTAGCAGCAAGCCGAACACGACGAGGAAGATGCCGATCCAGGGCAAGCCGGGTCGGCGCTGCTCGTCGGGGCCCCAGCGCCAGGCCCAGGCCCGCATGCCGGGCTCGGCGGGCGTTCGTTCGTTCATCGGTCCCTCCACGCGGGCCGGTCCGATCGATCGATCGGACGACCGTGCGCTCGTCGAGTCTACGACCCGGCAAGACCCGCGGCCGGCCGGTTGACCAACTCGTCGGCGCCGGCCCCGTCGGCGTCCTCGGGCTCGTCGGTCGTGCCCGGCCGATCGGGCTCGTCGTCGGCGTGGCTGAACCCAAGGCGGTCGGCAAGCCGGCCGAGCGGCCCCGGTGCCCACCAGTTCCAGCGGCCCATCAGGCGCATGGTGGCCGGGACGAGGAGGACCCGGATGATCGTCGCGTCGACGAACACCGCTATCGCCATGCCGACGCCGATGCTCTTGATCGTGATCGACTCGGCCAGGGCGAAGGCCGAGAACACGACCACCATGATCAGCGCCGCCCCGGTGATGACGCCCGCCGTTCGCGCCAGCCCCTCCGCGACCGAGGCCGTGTTGTCGCCGGTCCGGCGATAGGCCTCCTGCACACGGGACAGGAGGAGGACCTCGTAGTCCATCGACAGACCGAACAGGATGCTGAACATGATGATCGGGTTGCCGGC
>JANLYK010000607.1:0-2097 GCA_031365595.1 Chloroflexota bacterium
GACCGGCGATCGCCGCGAGCACCGCGGCGCGCGCCTCTTCGACCGAGAGCAGCCGATCGGTCGGCGCGATCACGCCGACTGGCCGCGCGACTCCGCCCGGGCGTGGAGCAGGGCGGCGATCGAGCGTCGGGTCAGCACGCCGCGCAGGACAGTCCCGTCGAGGACCGGCATCCCGTCCAGCCGGGACGAGCGCAGTCGCTCGAGCGCGTCGGTCAGGCGTTCGTCGGCCCGTGCCGTCGGGAGGTCGTCGCCGCCGACCATCACGTCCTCGCTCCGGGTCGAGGCCCAGTTGCGCTGGGCCACGGCGCGCAGCTGGGTGGCTCCCACGATCCCGATAACGAGGTCGCCAAGGACGACCGGCAGGGCCGGGAGCACCGTGCCATCGAGGACGCCGGCCGCGAACGTGTCAAGGGTCAGTTGCGGCGAGATCGTCTCGAGCTGCTGCTCCATCGCCTCGCCGACGCTCATCCCCTGGACGAGCTCGTCGAGGACGATCCATCGATCGACCGAGCGGGCTGCGGCCATCAGGAACCACCCGACGAGCCCGAGCATGATCCCGTCGAGCGTGTCGCCGGTCACGATGACGCCGAGGCCGATGACGATCGCCACTCGCCCGGCCCACGTCCCGACGACGCCCGCAACGCGCGTGCCGGTTCGCTGGCTCCCCGACCGCGCCCACGCGATCGCCCGGACGACGCGCCCACCGTCGAGTGGGAACGCGGGCACGATGCTGATCCCGGCGAGCAGCAGGTTCAGCCCGCCGATGATCACGAACACATCGGCGACCGGCCCGGCGCCGCCGCCGATCGCCAGCAGGGCGAGTGCAAGACCGAGCAGCGCGAGCCCGATGACCAGGCTGCTGAGCGGGCCGGCAAGCCCGATCGCGGCCTCGGCCCGCGGGGACCGGGCGACGACATCGACCGCGGAGGGCGAGCCGACGAACTGGACGACGAGGACCTTCGTGTCGGAGCCGTCACGCCGGGCGACGACCGCGTGCGCGAGCTCGTGGACGATCACGGTCAACATGAAGCCGAGCGACCCGAACAGGCCGATCGCCCAGCTCACCTCGGGGGCGAGTCCCGGCTCGAACTGCGTGATGCGCCCCGCGACCGTCACGGTCACGATCGCGACGATGAACAGCCAGGACAGGTGCAACCGGATCTCGAACCCGAGGATCCGCGCGACCGGCACGCCGTTCATCCGGCGCCCTCCGGCTGCGTGGCGGCGGCCGCGTTCGAGCCCGGCAGGACCGCAGGCCGAGCGACACGTGCCCATCGCCCGGTCACGACGGCGAGCGCAGCGGCCAGCCCGATGATCACGACCCCGAGCACGATCGTCGTCTCCGACCAGAACGCGAACGGAAACAGCTGGACGAGGTGGTCCGTCCGCGGGTCGAACGTGTAGTTGCCGCCGGGAAAGAACACCTGGTGGAAGAAGTCGAACACGGCGTCGAACGCGACCGCCGAGACCACGCCCGCAACGGCGATCCCGACGATCAGCCAGCGCATCCCGCTCGACACGGCCGCCCATGCCCGTTCGGGATGGCCCAAGCGTCGTGCACCGGCCACGAGGACGACAAGGAGGACGGCCGCAGCGAGGGCGAGCACGGCGAACCCGGCGAACACCGTGCGCACGTCGCGCATGTGGCCCCGTTCGCGTTCCTCGAGAACCGCGGCCCCATTGACCTCGACGGCGAAGTCTGGTGGGCCAAGAACGAGATCGTGGAGGATCGCGTCGGTCGCGAAGCGGAGATCCGGCTCGCTGTATCCGGTCAGAGCGGCGGCGCCGGACCGGCCTTGCTCGAAGGAGATCCAGGCCGGGGTCAGGAAGGGCAGGATCGCGATCGCGATGACGACGATGGCGGCCGCGACGGCCGTGGCAACGGCGGCGCCCCGCTCGGGCAGCGTCCGCGTGGTTGAGGGATGTGCAGTCACCGCCGCATGGTAGACCGGCGTTCGGTCCGGTGCCGCCGTCCGATTAGAGGTGCTCGGCGCGCATGACCGGTCGAGATCAGGTCAGTCCTCGAGCGTTCGGGCCTGGTCCCACCAGCCGGACGTCGTC
Source organism: Chloroflexota bacterium (assembly GCA_031365595.1). GTDB lineage: Bacteria > Chloroflexota > Limnocylindria > Limnocylindrales > CSP1-4 > CF-46. The sequence goes on from JANLYK010000607.1 coordinate 2,062, forward strand.
AGATCATCCGGCGGGTCGACGTTGAGCTCCGTCGCC
>JANLYK010000208.1:0-1716 GCA_031365595.1 Chloroflexota bacterium
CAGTACGTGAAGGGCTACTACCAGCGCCCGATCGTCGAGGGCGGCGTGCTCAAGGAAGGCGGCGGCGGGCGGGTCACCGAGCTCGTCGCGCGACCCCTGATCAACCTCTTCTACCCGGAGCTGTCGGGGATGATCCAGCCGCTCAGCGGCGAGTACGCAGGGCGCCGGGCGCTCCTCGAGTCAATCCCGTTCTTCACCGGCTACGCGGTCGAGATCGGCCATCTCATCGACGCCGCCGAGCGCCTCGGGATCGAGGGCCTCGGTCAGGTCGACCTGGAGCGCCGGGTCCACCGTAACCAGGAGCTCGAAGGCCTGTCGCGAATGTCGTTCGTGATCCTCCAGGCCGTGATGAAGCGACTCGAAGAGCGGCGCAAGGCGCGCCTGTTCGCGGAGCTCGGCTCGACGATGAAGCTGCCCCGCTCGGGCCGCGGCCGGCTGTCGCTCGAGGTGATCGAACTCGCCGACCAGGAGCGCCCGCCGATGATCCGGATCCCCGAGTACCTCGAGCGCCGGCGCGGCCTCGATGGCTCGAACGGGTCGAACGGTTCCGGCGGCGTGTCGGGCGACCTGTCAACCGACGAGCTCGAACCCGTCCGACGGTGAGCCCGGGGAGCTCCGGGGCGCTCACGGTCCTGATCGCGCCCGACTCGTTCAAGGGTTCGCTGACCTCGGTCGAGGTCGCCCGGGCGATCGCCGTGGGCTGGGCTCGGGCCCGACCGGGCGACGAGATTCTGCTGGCGCCGCTGGCCGACGGTGGCGAGGGCACGACGGTCGCGGTCGAGGCCGCGGGTGGCTGGACGTGGCGAACGACAATGGTCCACGACCCGGACTTCCACGACGTGGACGCGCGCTGGCTGATCTCGCCGGACGGGCAGTCGGCGATCATCGAGATGGCTGCTGCGTCCGGACTGTCCCTCGTCCCGATCGCCGAGCGGGCAACCGTGGTCCACACGACGATGGGCACCGGGGAGCTCCTGCTCGCCGCCATCGACGCCGGTGTCCGCCGGATCACGCTCGGGATCGGCGGTAGCGCCACGACCGACGGAGCCGCGGGAATCCTCACGGTTCTCGGAGCCATCTTCCGTGACGAGGATGACGCGCCTGTCGTCGAGCTCCCGACACCGCCGGTCCCGGCCAATCTCGGCGGCGTGGCGCGAGCCGATCTGTCCGGACTCGATCCGCGCCTGGCGTCCGTGCACCTGCGGATCGCCTGCGACGTCGCGAATCCGCTCCTCGGCAAGGATGGCGCCGCAGCCGTCTACGGGCCGCAGAAGGGCGCGAGTCCGGCAGACGTCGCCTTCCTCGATGGCAACCTCGCGATCTACGCGGACGCGTTGGAGGCGTCGTCCGGCCGGCGCGAGCGCGACACGCCGGGCGCCGGTGCTGCCGGCGGGACCGGGTTCGGCCTGCTCTGCCTGGCCGACCGATTCGCGTCGCTCGAGCTTGTGCCCGGCATCGACGTCGTCATGGCGGCAGCCGACTTCGACGCGAAGCTCCGCCGGGCGGACGTCGTCATCACTGGCGAAGGCCGGATCGACGCCCAGACCGCGTTCGGCAAGACCGCGCTCGGGGTCGCCCGTCGGGCGTCGGCAGCCGGCGTCCCATGCATCGCCGTCGGTGGCGGGGTGGAGCCGGACGGAATCGAAGCGCTCCGTCCGCTCGGTGCCGTCGTCGTGCCCGTCGTCGAGCGGCCGCAGACCGTCGAGGAGGCGATGG
>JANLYK010000621.1:0-3187 GCA_031365595.1 Chloroflexota bacterium
CGCCGCGGCGCAGGTCGAACGTGTGGGCGAGGTCCTGGGCGGCCTTGATCGGGAAGCCGCCGTGGACGTGGACCGCGCCTTTCGGAGTGCCGGTTTGCCCGATGTGTAGATCAGCATGTACGGCCGCTCGGGGTCGGTCTCGAGAGCGTCGTCCGGACCGGCCTCGTCGATCATGGCCGCCCGCGCCGCGTCGATCGAGACGTCCCACCAACGGTCGCGCTCGGGATTCCAGGGCGTCGCCGCGGCGTTCCCGTCGGCTTCGGCTTCGTCGCTCCGGCTCGCGGCGGCCCGGTCGGACGAGCTCGTCCGGCGGCCCAACCGGCGAACCACGATCACCCGCTGGATCGCCGGCGCGAGGGCGGCCGCAGCATCGGCCGTCGCCTTCATCGGGACCGGCTGGCCACGGCGCAGGAAGCCGTCCGCCGTCACGAGGACGGTCGCCTCGCAGTCCTGCAGCCGGGCGGCCACGGCGGGCGCACCGTAGCCCGAGAAGATCGGCGTGAAGATCGCCCCGAGCCGGCCGAGGGCGAGGGTCGCGACGACCGTTTCGATCAGCATCGGCAGGAAGATCCCGACCCGATCACCGGGGCGGACTCCCTGGGCGGCGAACATCCGGGCGGCGACGACCACCTCGTCGCGCAGCTCTCGATTCGTCAGGCGCCGGATGACACCGTCCTCGCCTTCCCAGGCCACGGCCTCGCCGTCGGGATCGCGGGCGGCGCGCCGCGCGGTGGCCGCCTCGGCGTGATTGAACGCGCCACCCCGCCACCAGCGCGTCCACTCCGGGCCGCCGCTGGCGTCCATGACCTCGGCTGGGCGGCGCTGCCAGTCGAGCCCGAGGTCGTCCACGGCGGCGCCCCAGAACCATCCTGGATCGCGGACGGCGCGAGCCTGGAGGCCCTCGAGGTCTGGCTCGCCGGTGGCGCGCAGGAACGTCGCGAGACGGGCCTCGTCGAGGAGGTCGGGCGTCGGGCGCCATGCGGCGTCGGGCACGTCACGGCCGAAGATCGGGCGGTCGTCGGGCATCGATGAGAGCCTACGCCACCGCGCGCCTGTCCAGCCACGGGACGGGCGGGGCAGCGGCGCGGGAGGGGACCGTCAGGGAGCGGCGCCGAACGGGTTGGGCCCGTGACCGTCGACGCGGTACGGATCGAGCACATCGGGGACGACGAAGCACGTCGCGGGCCGCGCCGGGTTGCCTCCGATGGTCGGGTCGCACATCAGCCCGACCGCGACGCGCCGGCCATCCGCGAGATCGACGATGGCGACGACGGGCTTGGAGATGCCGCCGGTCGTCATCAGGATCTGCTCGCCGCGGTCGTTGACCCACTCGTGGGGAACCCGGGCGATCGTGACGCTCGATGGCTGCGGTCCCTCGCTGTCGCGGACCGCGGCGACTGCCACGGGACGAGCCGCGCGGCAGCGGTCGTCGGCGCTGGTCGGCCCGCACGCCTTCTCTCCCGTGATCCAGATTCCGTCGACGACATGGAGGTTGGCGTCATGCCAGCCGGCACCGGACGGACGACCGATTCCGCACGACGTGATCAGGCCGGCGAGCGCGGCCAGGAGCGCAACGCGGGCGAGGATCGGGAACGTGTGGCGCCTCACCCGTCGACGATCGCGCACCGGGCCGTCCATGGCAATGGGTGATTCATCGTCCATGCGGGCGGGTTGGCGGCTCCCCGTTCCGTGGCGCGTCCTCGACCCGCCGTCCAGCCGGGTGCGGCGCTACGCTGGCGACCCGCAGCGAGGGTCACAGGCATGACGTTCGAGCGCAACCCCGGACCGCCGCCTGAGCCGGCGCCGGTGCCTGCCCCACAGGCCGGCCGCGAGCCCACGCCCGTCCAGATCCGGCTCCAGATCCTGTCGACCGAGCATTGGTCACTGCTCGCGTCGCGAAGCCTCGCCTGGAACGAGTCGTTCAGCCGTGCGGGAATGTATCTCTCCACGCTGTCCGGCGCGATCGTGGCGCTCAGCCTGATCGTCGGTGTCGACGGGTTCGGCGACGCATTCTCCGTCGTCGCACTCGTTGTGTTGCCGGTGGCGCTGTTCGTGGGCATCGGGACGTTCCTGCGCATGGGCGCGACCAACTATCACGATGCGATCACGGTCGCGGGCATGAATCGCATCCGGGCGGCGTACCTGGAGATCGCCCCTGACCTCGCGCCGTATTTCGTCATGGGCGTCCACGACGATGCCCGGGGGATCGGCGTGACGATGGCCGTGCCGCCCGGCACGCCCACGCTCGTCCATTTGATCGCCGGGACGCCGACCCTGGTCACGGTCCTGAACGGCGTCGTGGCAGGTGCGATCGCCGCCCTCGTGCTCCACCATCTGACCGCGGCCAACGCGATCGAAATCACGCTCGTGGGCATCCTCGTGGCCGTCCTCGTCAACGCTGGCCAGCTGCTGGTGGCGCGGCGGAACATCCGACGACTTCAGGGTCTTCTCCAGCCGATGTTCCCGACCCCGTCGGCGGACGATCGGTCAGAGAAGTGACCGCCGAGCCCGTTGCCCAGCGGCGTCACGTTCGACGGACCGGCGGCGGAATCCCGCAGCTGCCGTTCCGGACCCTGACCAACCCGTTCACGCCGCTCCAGGTCCTGTCGGCCGACCACGTCGAGGAGATTCATCGAACGTCCCTCCGGATCCTGGCCGAGGTCGGCGTCGAGGTCCTGGGCGACCGGGCGATCGACAAGCTCGCCGCGGCCGGCGCGACCGTCGACCGATCCAACCGGCGGGTCCGCATGGACGACGCCCTCATCGAGGAGCTGATCGCGACGGCGCCCTCGGAGTTCACCCTGCACGCCCGCAACCCGGAGCGGGACGTCGTCCTCGGCGGGCGGCACCTGGTCTTCTCGTCCGTCGGCGGGCCCGCGTTCGTGACCGACCTGGACCGCGGCCGACGACCCGGCACGTGGCAGGACTTCCAGGACTACGTCGCGCTGATCTCGACGCTCAACGTGATCCACCAGGAGGCGGGCGGCCCGCTCGAACCGACTGACCTGCCGGTTGAGACCCGCCACCTCGACATGTACGCGTGCCTCGCGACGACGCTCGACAAGACGTGGCACTGCCTGGGGTTCGGGGCGACCGTCGTCGAGGACGCGCTCGAGATCGTCGCGCTGGCCCGCGGCGTCTCGCGCGAAGAATTGGCCGCCCACCCGTCACTGATCACGATCATCAA
>JANLYK010000025.1:0-12969 GCA_031365595.1 Chloroflexota bacterium
CGAGAACCGGGGCCAGGCGGTCGGCGACGGGACGCCGATCCACATCACGATGCCGACCGACAACCCGTGGGTCCCGCTCAGGATCCTGGCCCTCGGCAAGCGTTCCGCAGAAGCGGTCCAGGCCGACGTGTACCTGCTGACCGATCGCGCCCCGACCCTGCTGCCGACCCCCACCGGTTCCAACGGAATCCGCCTCGACCACAGCGCAAAGGCGACCGACAGCCTCCTCGCCGATCTCCATTCCGACCGCGGCATGGACTGGGTGCCCACGTCCGGGTGGCTGACCAAGGTCGCCGTCGACGGGACCGCCGGCCAACTCGGCTATGACCTCGCGATCGACGCGTCCGGGGCGGGCAAGCCCTCGGCGATCGATGCCGGGTTCACGATGCCCGGCGCCGTCATTCCCGCGACGCCGATCGACCTCAGCCGGATCCTGCTCGCGCTCGCCTTCGTCGGGATCGGCCTCGTCGGGATCGGCCTGATGGCCCGCGCCCGGCCGACGACCGGCCGACCGATCGGCTGGTGACCGGACGATGAACGCGGGTCGGACGGTCACGGCGGCGGGTCTGGGTCTCGCCGTCGTCGTCCTGGCCGGGATCGGGGTCACTGCGATCGCGCGGGCCAACGAGCCGATCGTGATCCCGATCACGATCCACTACTCGCACTTCGAGCCGGCCCGGGTGACCGTTCCGGCCGGCCGGCCGGTGACGTTCGTGATCACGAACACAGATCCCATCGACCACGAGTGGATCGTCGGCGACGCGGCGAGCCACGAGCGCCATCGGACCGGGACGGAGCCGACCCACGGCGGGCGCCCGACGGAACTGTCGATCCCGGCGGGGACGGAGGTTCGGACAACCGTGACGTTCGCGGCCGCAGGATCACAACTGTTCACCTGCCACCTGCCGGGCCACGAACAGTACGGAATGATCGGAACCGTCGTCGTCACGAACTGACGGCGCGACGAATGCACTCGGGAACCGGGAAGGCCCGGCGACGTGGTCGCCGAGCCTTCGGTTTGGACGGGGGTTGGGTCAGGATCCGGGCGGCACCTCGGTCACCAGGATCCCGTTGACGATCGGGACGTCACCGCGCTGGGCGGTGAAGCCGATGTCGAGGTGGCCGTCGCTCACCGCGACGTCGAACGATCGATCGAGCGCGGCATTGCGGCCAACGGTTGCGAACACGTCGAGCGAGGCGATCACGGTCGTGCCCTCGATCGTCACGCTGAAGACTCGGGCGCCGGCCTTCTTCGCGACGATCTCGGCGAACGCGAGGTCGACCCGATAGGTGCCAGCCGCGACGTCGAACCGGTAGCCGGTCATCCCGGTCCGGAGATCCTGGTAGAGGCCGTCCTCGGTCGTCCCAGCGATCGCCGACTTGGTCGACCGCGGGGACGATGAGCCGACCCATCCGTACGAGCCAGCCGACCATGGCCGATCCGCGCCGTACAGGTTGCCGTCGGCGTCGACGTACGAGCCGCCGCCGGCATTGACGCCCTGCTGGTAAGCCGGAACGACGAGCTCCACCGGGACCACGGTGGTGCTGTGGTCGGGATCATTGGTCTGGACGACGACCAATGCCCGGTAGACGCCCGGCGCGAGCCCGGTCGAGTCGACCGCGACGTCGAGATCGAGGCTGCCATCCGGAGCGATGGTGCCGTCACCGGGTGTGACCGTCAGCCACGTGGCGTCGCTGAAGGTCGGCAACCCGGATTCGATGAGGAACGCCTCACCGCTTCCCTGGCTGACGGTCCACAGGTTGCCGACGACGTCGAGCTCGAGGCCGGCGCCGTTGCCGCCCCCACCGCTCGGATGGGGCAGGGTCATGGACGCCTCGCAGGTCACCGGATCGATCAGGTAGATCGAGTCGGTGTCGGAGTTCGTCGCCTCCCAGAGCTTCCCGAACGACCCGTTCCAGGCCAGCCCGGAGATGTTCGGATCAGGCGGGTTGCAGCTGTGGAGGGTCTCACCCGGCGTCGGATGCGAAAGGCCCGCAACCGTGTAGACGATCCCCTCGTTCCAGCCGCCGATGTAGAACACGTCCGCGTTCGGGTCATACGCGAGACCACGCTGGCTCGTCCCGTCCCACGGTGAACCCGTGATCACGAAGTCGACCGAGCCATCGGCCGGGTCGATGCCATGGATGCCGTTGTCGCCGCCGACCGACACCTGCCAGAGCAGATTCCGGGTGCGGTCCCAGGCCATGTCGCCGGCCCAGTCGCCGAAGGCCGTCTCGAACGAAGTACCCGTCGGGCTGCCCGATGTCGAGAACTCGGTGTCGGTGCAGACGCCGCTGATGCTGCACAGGTCGCCCTTGTCGATCGGATCGGACAACCAGACGTCGCCGTCGAAGCCGACGCCCCACGGCAGGTCGAGGCCGGTCGGCCAGGACGCCAGGACATCGCCGGTCGCCTTCGGTGCGACCGAGGTCGGACTGGGCCCGAAGATGCCACGCGTCGTTCGGGCATTGGGGTCCGCTCCGGCCGGCAGCGTCCGGCGGGCCGCCTTGGCCGCGGCGGCGGCAGCCCCGGCCTCGGCCTCGGTTGCCGTTCCGAGGTTTACTTCGCCGATGCTGAAGGTCAGGTCGCGGTGGCCGCCCGGGTTCGACACGACGATCGTGCCATGACCGGTGCGACCGGGGGTCAGGACGAACACGAACGGTCCGCCGTCGATGGCGGCGTGAGCCTGGTCACGATGGAGCGCCACGTCGGCGCCGCCGGTGGTCGTGCCGGCCGTGATCGCAACCGAGCGGGACGCCTGGACGTAACCCGGGGCGCCCATGTCTGCCGACCAGCTGCCGGCGGGTCCGACGACCTGCCACGTCCCGTCGGACGCCGTGGTCGCGGTGAGCTCGAGGGGATTGCCCTGCCAGGTGGCATGGACGACGACGCTCGCGCCGGCGATCGGCTCGTCGGTGTGGGCGTCGGTGACGGTCCCGCCCGCTGCCCCGAACTCGGCAGGCATCGTCACGGTCAGGTTCACCTCGACCGGGATCTGTTGCTGCTTCGGCGCGTTCGTGACGAACACGACCAGGGCCTTGTAGGTGCCGGGCGCGAGGCCCGCGCTGCCGAGGTTCAGGGTGACGTCGGTCGAAGTCCCGGCCGCCGTCGTTCCGGCGTCGGGCGTTTCGCTCAGCCACGGAACGTCGCTGAACGGCTGGACCGTGCCATGCCCGACGTCCGGCGCCCAGTCCAACGGCTGGAACTGGTCGCCGAGCACGAAGTCGACGTCCATGTTGCCGTCATCGCCCCCGAATGCGTCGAGGCCGACCTCGAAGCTGATCGTCTGGCCGTCGACGTGAGCCGGCCCGATGCCGGTGAACTCGAAGGTGTTCAGGTCGATGACGTAGACGATCGGATCCGCAGAGTGGACCTCGAACAGGCCGATGTAGTAGTCCGCGCCGACGTCCTGGGTGGGCAGGCCAGCAAGGAACTCGGCCGGAATGCCGGTCTTCGGATCCTGGTCCGTATCGACGTAGATCTCGCCGACGGCCTGGCCGATCGGGGTGCTTGGCGAGAAGTCGAGGGCCATCGCGAGGACGGTCTCGCCGTCGGAGCCGGCCCGGATCTGGGTGACGTCGACCGAGCCATTGCTGTCGCCGCTCGGATCGTCGACGATCGGCTGGAGGCTCGACGGCGGCAGGGTGTCACGGATGCCGGAGACGTCGGGCAGGGCGCCGCGGATCACCGGTCGGCCCCAGACGGGCCGCCAGGTCAGGACCGAGGACGCGCTCGCGCTCGGGAACGTCCCGATCGAGCCGCCCAGGTCGCGCTCCTTGGCCGTCCAGACGAGTGGCGCGCTGCCGGTGTTGGCCAGCGCGACCGTGGCGGTCGTGGTCGAACCGAAGTCCACGGTGGCATCGACCGTCGTGGGCGCCGCCGAGCCGATCGCGGCCCGGAGCGAGAAGTCGCGCGTGTCGTCGCTGCCATCGGTCACGGTCAGCGTGGTCGTGTCGGTGACGTAGTCGCCCGCGGATCCGGCGAGCTCGTACGAGCCCGGTCGGAGCCGGAGGCTGTACGTTCCGTCCTCGCCGGTCCTCGCGCTTCGGCCACCGGGCGAGGCCGTGACGGTCGCGCCCGAGATCGGGAGGCCGTCGTTGGCGTCGGTCACGGTGCCGTGCACGAGACCCGACGGAACGAGCTCGTAGCGCCAGGCCTGGTTGGCCAGGAGGCGGCGCTCGAACAGCGAGAACTGGAGGGCGTCCGTGCCGTCCGCGTTCTCGATCCCGATGCCCGCGTTCCGGCCGTCACCGGAGTTGGCCGGATTGTCGCCGTAGAGCAGGTCGATCGTCCCGTCCTCGTGGAGCAGGATCTCGAAGCTCAGGCGCCCCGAGCTGGAGTACGACTTCACACCGGCGTACTCGATGACGAACGTCCGGTCCGGGGCGGAGCCGAGCGTCTCGTAGTCGATCGAGCTGCCGTCGTCGAGGAACAGGTCCTGCCAGAGCGGATAGATCGCCGCGTTCGGCGGATTGGTCGACGGGATCCCGACCGGGAAGCCGTTGTACTGGTCGGGGCCGAGGAAGTTGACGTACCCGTTGTCCGACAGGAACACGGCGCCGTAGGTCTGGCCGTAGAAGGGGAAGTCGAAGGGCAGCCGGAGGCGGCCGGCGAACTCGTCGCCGTAGAGTCCCGTCTGGCCCGACGCGTCGATCCACGCGAAGTCGATTGGACGGCAGCCATGGCCGAAGTCGTCGAGCTTGCGGAACAGGCTGAAGTCCAGGACCTGGTCGGGGCCGTCCGAGCTGATCGGGGCCGATCCGGACTCGGTGCAGCCGCCGGAAGCCGCGTCGATGGTGTAGTCGCCGATGGGCAGGGTCAGGCTGTAGAAGCCCGCGCTGTCGGTCGTGGTCGGCGCGACCGGGGTTCCGACGGCCACGACGGACGCGCCCGCGATGGGGCTGCCATCCTCGGACGCGCTGACGTGGCCGCTGACGACGAACCGGGGCAGCGCCGTCAGGGCGAAGTCCTGATCCGTTGTGGTGTCGGTGACGATCGTGACGAGCGGGGCGACATCGCCCTGGTACCCGAACGCGACGCCGCTGACCACGTAGTCGCCGGCCGCGAGGAAGAGGCTGTAGTCGCCGCTCGCGTCCGTCACGCCGACATAGGTCCGCTCGCCGTCGTTGGCGCTCACCCGGGCGCCCTCGATCGGGGCCGCGGTGTCAGCGTCGGTGACGGTCCCGGCCAGGGTGCCGCCGGTCTTGACGAGGTCGACCGACGCCTTGGCATCGATCCGTCCCTCGCCGTAGACATAGTTCGGGTCGTTGTCCGACGGGTCCGGGGTGCCGCACTGATCGTCGGGCCGATCGACGGCCGTCTTTCCGAGGGCATCGAGGACCGCGTCGAAGTTGCCGGTGAGCTCGCTCTTGGCCGAGAGCATCAGGGCGATGACGCCGGCCGTGTGGGGCGTGGCCATCGAGGTGCCCGAGAAGCTGGCGTAGCCACCGCCGGGCACGCTGGAGACGACGTCGACGCCAGGGGCGGACACATTCGGGCTGAGCTTGCCGCTCGGCGATGGGCCACGCGACGAGAATTCCGCGATGTTGTCGCCATCATCGGTCGCGCCGACGCTGATCACCTCGACCGCGTTGCCCGGCGAGCCGGCACTGCCGCAGCCGGGCCCCGCGTTGCCGGCCGCGAAGACCGGGATGATCCCGGCCGCGCGCCAGGCCTGGACCGTGGCGAGGTAGAACGAGTCGTTGGGATCGTCATTGCCCCACGAATTGCTGACGACGTCCGGCCGGAGGGCCGGGTTCGGGTTGTCGCCGGCCATGTCGGTCGGGGCGAGGATGAACTGGCCGGACGAGAGGAGGGAGCTCTCGCTGCAGCCGAAGTCCTCGCAACCCTTGGCCGAGATCCATTGCGCACCAGGGGCGACGCCGATGTCCGGCAACGGGCCTTCGCCGTCGCCGCCGACGATCGTGCCCATGGTGTGGGTCCCGTGGCCGGCGTTGTCGCATGGCGCGTCGCCGCAGATCCCGGTCGGGTCCCACCAGTTGTAATCGTGGCTGAACGTGCCGTCGTGGTTGTTGCCGCGGTAGTGCTCCACGAGCGCTTCGTGGGTGTACTCGACACCGGTGTCGATCGAGCTGACGACGACGCCCTGACCGGTGATCCCGTCGGCCCAGACCTCCGGAGCCCGGACCTTGGCGACGCCCCACTCCGGCGCGAGGGCGGCGATGACCGCCGACACGGGGACGGGCTTCACGAGCGGGTAGATCTTCTCGGCTCGGACCGCGGTCACGCCGGCGAGCTTGGCGAACGCCCGGGCAAGGGCCGCGTCGCCGTGGACGACCATCGTGTTGGCCAGCCAGTAGCTCTCGGCGCGGGCACCCTTCGTCTTGGCGACGAGGGCCTTCGCCGCGCCCTGCGACTTCGCCGCGGTCTTGCGCAGGTTGTCGAGGACGAATGTGCCCTTCTTCGTCCGGTCCTTGATCTTGCCGGCGCCCGACAGGTCGGTCTTCGCGCCGAACTCCACCACGAACCGGTCGGTCGTGCCCGCGGCGAGCGCCTTCAGGAGGGCGTCGTCGAGACGGGCCGCGCCGGGCGCACTGGCGCCGGGCACACTCCGGCCCTGGCCGGACGCGGCAGCCGATGCCACCTGGCCCACGACGAGCGCGAAGGCGAGCAGGAATGCGGACACACGCCGGGCGGCGCTTCGCGGCTGGCTCATCTCGGTCCCTCCACCCGGCCACGGGGCGACCGGCACCCTCCGGGCCCGACGGCGGGAGCCCGACCGCAGGGGCGCAGGCTGCGCCCAACGATGAGATGGCAGGTTGATCTGCCGTTGGTACAGCATGGCCATCACGCCGCCGTCTCGCGTTCCGGCAAGCGGGACGTCCGGGCGAGCCTTCGCGATCTTGACGTGGTGCGCCGGCGCGCCGCACACTGCGCCGGGGTCTTCACCAAGAGGTGCCGGTGGCGACGACCGGGCTGCTCGTCCGAAACGCGCGCGTCCATCCCACGCTGGGCCGCCTGAGCGACCCCTCCGACGTCCTCGTCGACGGCGACACGATCACGGCCATCCGCGCCGCCGGAACCATCCCGGCAGACGGGCGACTCGAGCTCGATGCCGAGGGCCGTCTGCTGTCCCCGCCCCTGGTCGACCCGCACGTCCACATGGACGCCGTGCTCACGGTCGGCGAGCCGCGCCACAACGAGTCGGGCACGCTCATCGAGGGGATCCAGACCTGGGCCGAGCGCAAGCCGTCGCTGACCCATGAGGACGTCAAGAGCCGGGCCCGCGAGGCGATCCGCTGGGAGGTCGCCCAGGGAACCGGGCTGATCCGCTCCCACGTCGACGTGTGCGATCCGTCATTGACGGCGCTCCGGGCCCTGCTCGAGCTGCGCGACGAGGTCCGTGACATCGTGGACCTGCGCTTGATCGCCTTCCCACAGGACGGAATCCTGTCCTTCCCGAATGGCAAGGAGCTGATGCGCGAAGCAATGCGCCTCGGCTGCGACGTGATCGGCGGGATTCCGCACTACGAGTGGACCCGCGAGGACGGCGTCGACGAGGTTCACTTCCTGTTCGACCTGGCCCGCGAGACCGGCGCCCCGATCGACCTCCACTGCGACGAAACCGACGACGAGCACTCCCGCTTCCTCGAGGTGGTCGCCGCCCGGACGATGCGCGACGGGATGGAGGGCCGGGTCGTCGCCGGCCACACGACGGCAATGGGCTCGTACAACGATGCGTATGCCTTCAAGCTGCTCCAGATCCTGAAGCGGGCCGGGGTCACGATCGTGGCGAACCCCCTCGACAACATCGTCCTCCAGGGCCGATTCGACACCTATCCGAAGCGGCGCGGGATGACCCGCGTGAAGGAGCTCGACGCGGCCGGCGTCAACGTCGCCTGCGGCCACGACTCGATCATGGACCCGTGGTATCCGCTCGGGCGCGGCTCGATGCTCGACGCGCTGTCCATGCTCGTTCATGTCGCCCAGATGACCGGCCGGGGCGAGCTGTTCCGCGCCTGGGAGATGGTCACCACCAACCCGGCCCGCGCGGCCGAAGTGCCCTGGGGGGTGAAGGAGGGTCTGCCCGCGAACTTCGTGGTCTTCGACTGCACCGACGAGGCCGAGGCGATACGCCTCCGGCCGGCGGCGCGCTGGGTCGTCCGCAATGGCCGGATCGTCGCCGAGACGGAACCGGCCCGGAGCGTCGTGCACGCCGACGGGAGTGCCCACCCCGTCACGTTCCGGCGCGAGCCTCGAGAGGCGTAGCCGATCGCCGCAGCGACGGCTGGTGGGCGTGGCGGTGGTCGCCAGGCCAGGAGAGAGGAAGGAGAGGTCGAATGACATCCGGGACACTCGTCCAGGAGGGCATGCCGACTCGAGAGGGCGACCTCTCGATCGAGGGACGGGGCATCGAGCCCATCCCCGAGTCGGCTCGCTACGGTTCCATCAACCGCGTATTCACGGTCTGGTTCACCCCGAACCTGGTGCCGGCCGGATTCTTCATCGGGACACTGGCCGCCGCCGACTTTCTGCAGGTCGGCTTCGTCACCGGCCTGCTCGCGATCATCGTCGGGAACCTCGTCGGGTCGGTGCTGGTCGGGGCGCTCTCGACGATGGGACCAGCGACCGGCATGGCCCAGATGCCGCTGGCGCGGCTGGCCTACGGCAAGTCGATCGTCGTGCCCGGCCTGCTCAACTGGCTCAGCTGCATTGGCTGGGACGGGATCAACTCGGTCTTCGGCGCGGCCGCTCTGTCGATCCTGACCGGGCTGCCGTTCCTCGCCTCGCTGGTCATCCTGGTCGTGGCTCAGGCCGCTCTCGGCGTCCTCGGCTACGAGGCGATCCACACGTTCGAGAAGTACATGGCCATCGTCCTCGGGGCCATGTTCCTCGTCCTGACCGTGGCGATCGCCGGCCAAGCCAGCACCGGCATGGCCCGCGGCGACGGCTTCACCGGCCTCGACCAGGTTGGCGCGTTCATTCTGTTCAGCACGATTGCCGCGAGCTTCGTGCTCGCCTGGGGCCTGTACGCCTCGGACTATTCGCGCTACCTGCCGACGAACGCATCTCGCCCGCGGATCTTCTGGCTGACCGTCGCCGGCCTGACCCTGTCGGCGGGCTGGATCGAGGCGCTCGGCCTGCTCGTCGCGGACCAGGCGGCGGGCGGAGCGGTGGCCACGATCAACACGGTCCTCGGCGGCTCCATCTTCGCCCCGCTGGCGATGGTCGCGATCGCAATCGGGACGATCGCGGTCAACGCCATGAACGACTACACGGGATCGCTATCGCTCCGGGCCGCCGGCCTCAAGATCCCGCGGGTGGTGGCGGCGCTGATCGTGGCCGCGCTCGGGTTCGCGTTCACGATCTACCTGAACAGCGGGGACCTGCTCGTCAAGTTCGAGAACTACCTGCTGTTCATCATCTACTGGGTCACTCCGTGGGCCGCTGTCGTGCTCGCGGACTGGCAGCTTCGCGGGCGGCGGGCCGATGTCAGCCGTCTGACCGACTTCGGCGGCCTCCCGTCGGGCGGCCTGGCGTTGATCGCCCTCGTGGTCGGCTTCGTCGTGTCGCTTCCGTTCGGCACGTCGGTCTTCGGCTCGGAGCTGGCGACGGCCACCGGCCTCCCGATCAACGCCCTGGCCGATGACCTCAAGTACGCCGACATCGCCTATTTCGTGGGCTTCATCGTGTCGTACCTCGTGTACTGGGTCGGAGCGCGTTCGAGCCTCGCTCGGAGCTGACGTCCGCCGCCGAAGGACGGGGCCCGCCGGCGTGGCGGGCCCCGTTCGCGCGTCCGCTGCCCGAGGGCGCGGGCGGCTCAGCCGGGGAGCACCGGCCGGCGATGGACGATCGGCTCGAGTTCGAGAGTCCCGACGTGGGCCGCGATCTCGCCAGCGGTGGCGATCCACAGGCCGTCGATCGCCTGCGCCCGCTCGATCAACGTCTCGAGCGCGGCGGCGCGGGACGCCCGGCCGGACACGAACGGGTGATTGGTCAGCATGAACAGACCGCCCTCGGCGACGAGGGCCTCGAGCTCGAGCGTCCAGCGGGCGAGGACGTCGGCCGGGCTCGAGATGACGCCGGAGCCGGTGATCCCGGGCAGGTAGTTGTAGGGCTCCCAGTCGTCGAGCGACCAGTGCCCGGGCAGCTCGACGATCGTCGGGGCACCCGGCGCCTCCGAGCTCGCCAGAAGGTACGGGTGGTCGGCGTCCATCAGCCCCGAGTCGTAGACGAAGCCGTGGCGGGCAAGGAGTGCCGGGGTCTCGAAGGTCAGCTCCCAGTTCGGGGCGCGATAGCCGGTCGGACGGACGCCGAGGACCTCGTCGAGGGCAGCCAGACCTCGCACGAGCCGCACCTCTTCGTCCTGCGCGGTCGCTCCGTGGGCGCCCTCGTGGAGGTAGCCGTGATGGGCGATCTCGTGGCCCGCGTCGCGGATGGCCCGGCAGACCCCGGGCCAGCGCTCGGCGCTGTAGCCGGGAATGAAGAACGTGGCTCGCACGCCGCGCCGGTCAAGGATGCGGAGCAGTCGGGCGATGCCGGTCCGCGCGCCGTACGCCTGGTGGCTCATGACGTCGAGCCAGGCGGCACTCTCGGGGTGCTCGAACAGGATCGGGCTCTCGGCGTCCACGTCGAACGTGAGGCAGGCGGCGGCGCGGACTCCGGAGGGCCAGGCGAAGCCCGGCGGGAGGGGCGAGCGCCAGTCGGGAGCAAGTGCGTCGTCGGCCATCGACCGGAGTCTACCCAGCCCGCCGCCCGTCCCGACGTGCCATCCTGCAGGAGTGAACGACCCTGACCGAACGACCGCCATCCGCGCCGCCGTCCTTGATCGGCCCGGCGTCCCCCTCCGGATCGAGCCCCTCGAACTCGACCTGCCGGGCCCCGGCGAGGTGCGCATCCGGATGGCCGCGGCCGGCGTCTGCCACTCCGACCTCCATGTCCGCGACGGCGAGTGGGATCGGGAGGGTCCGATCGTCCTCGGCCACGAGGGATCGGCCTTCGTCGAGGCGCTCGGCGACGGCGTGGCAGCCGCGTATTCCGGTCTCCGCGTCGGCGGGCTCGTGGCGCTCTCGTGGCTGATCCCGTGCGGCGCGTGCCGGGCGTGCCTGGGCGGGCGTGTGTGGTCGTGCTCGGCAAGTCCGTCCTACACCCACCGGATGCCGAGTGGCCGGACGGCGACCCATCGACCGGCTGGGAGCGTGGGCGCGGGTGCCGACGTCCTGACCTACTGCGCGATCGGGACGTTCGCCGACCGCCAGAACGTGCCGGCGGCAGCGGCGAACCCCGACCCGGACGGCACCCCGCCCGAGGTCGCCGCGCTGATCGGCTGCTGCGTGACGACCGGCGTCGGCGCGGCGACGAAGACCGCGCAGGTCCAGCCCGGCTCGTCGGTCGTCGTGATCGGCCTCGGCGGGGTCGGCCTGTCGTGCGTGATGGGCGCCGTTCTGGCGGGGGCGTCGCGGATCGTCGCGGTTGATCGGGTCGCGTCCAAGCTGGACCTGGCGCGGGCGCTCGGCGCGACCCACGGCATCCTGGCCGGATCGGATGGCGCGGAGACGATCGCCGCAATCCGCGACCTGACCGACGGCGGACCCGACACCTGCTTCGAGGCGATCGGCCTGGCCGCGACGATCGAGACCGCGATCGGCTGCCTGCCGACCGGTGGCACGGCCGTCCTCGTCGGGATGACCCCGTTCGGGGTCCGGGCGTCGTTCGAGGCGTTTCCGTTCGTGGACGGCGGGCGGCGGATCCTCGGCTCGAACTATGGCTCGGCCGATCCGGCGACCGACTTCCCCCGCTACGCGGCGCTCCATCTCGCGGGCCGACTGCCGGCCGAGCGCCTGATCACCAGCCGGATCGGCCTCGGCGGGATCGAGGACGCGTTCGGGGCGATGCGCCGGGGCGAAGGCGTCCGGGCGATCGTCGGGTTCTGAGGCCCGCGGCGGATCAGGCGGCGGGCCATCGGACGGCGGCGCGGTCGTCCCCCGGGCGGCGCCAGGAGTACTCCCGGTCGGCACCGGCTCCCGGATTGCCCTGATCCTCCGGCCGCATCAGATCCTGATGAATGAGCGTGGCCGAATTCCCGATTCACGGCGCCTGCGTCGTCTGGACGATTCGGCCGCGCTCGTTCGTCGTTGACTGATGCTCGGGGAGGATCAGCCATCGGATCGGGGGGCGATCTGCCATGGATCGTCACCGGATGCACACTCCGTGCACGAATCGGGGTAAAACCTGTCGGATACAACCACCCCACGGGGATTCAGGGTCGGGCGCCGAACGCCGGTTTCCCCCGGGATGTCGCGCCACCGTCGGCCTTCAGAATTTGGTCTACCAGCCCGATAGACTCGTTCCTCGATGCGCCCCCTGCCCTCCCCCTTCGACGACATCACGGCCGGCCGGCCGGCCCGGATCGCCCTGCGCTCGTCGGCGCTCCTCGGGGCCCGGCTGCTCACGAAGGATCTCGCCTTTCCGCTCGACGAGCGCGAGGCGTTCGGGCTCGTGGGGTTGCTTCCGGACCGGGTGCTGACGATCGAGGAGCAGGTCGAACTCGAGCTCGAGAAGATCCGGCGAAAGGGCGACCCGCTCGAGCAGTACATCGGCCTGGCCGCGCTCCAGGATCGGAACGCGACGCTCTTCTACCGGCTCCTCAGCGAGCACGCCGAGGAGTTCCTGCCGATCGTCTACACCCCGACCGTCGGGCGGGCCTGCCAGGAGTTCAGCCACATCATCCGCCGGACGCGCGGTCTGTGGATCACCCCGGCCGACGTCGGCCGGATCCCGGAGATGCTCGCCAACGCCCCGTTCGAGGATGTCCGGCTGATCGTCGTGACCGACAACGAGCGGATCCTCGGCCTCGGCGACCAGGGCGCGGGCGGCATGGCGATCCCGATCGGAAAGCTCGCTCTGTACACGGCCGCGTCAGGGATTCACCCGGCGCTGACCCTGCCCGTCTCGCTCGACGTCGGGACGGACAACCCGTTCCTCCTCGCCGACCCGCTGTACCTCGG